>NZ_JBXWSF010000075.1:0-20039 GCF_059613285.1 Ruegeria sp. BHSB058
GATCACCCAGGAAATCCGAGATGAACAGCGCCCGCGAATGCGGGATCATCGCGCGGTGTTCAGGCGGGGCATAGTCGGCCTCGGCGTCCTTCGCCCAGGCCTGCGCCAGCCGCACCACCTGCGCGTTGCCGCGCCGGGGCGGCAAGGACGTTCCGCTCAACCCGACCCTCTCGCCGCCCCGCACCAGCAGGATCGCGGTCGCCAGCCCCAGCAGGCGCGCCCGGTCGATCTTGGTTGGCAGCGCCTTGTCCGAGGTAAACCGCATCGATGCGCCCTGATCCACCCACAACATCACCGATTGCGCGATCTGCCACTCGCGTTCTCGCACATATTGCTGATCCCCCCGTGCCGAACGCCGGTGATCGATCATCCGCTTGCTGTCACCCACCTGTGCAGGCCGGTATTGCCAGAAATCGTCACCCAGACCGGCGCGGCGACGGCCATGATCCCCCAGCAGCACTGTTCCTGCCAGATGCTCGGCCCGTGCCAAAAGCGGTGGCAGCCGTGACGCCTCGGCCTCGGATCTTTCGCGAAGGGTCAGCGCCGCATTCACGCCGCCGCCTCGCTGCGGGTCAGCCCCGCGGCGGTGGCTTCAATAAGGTCGGCCAGGCTGTCGCCCCGCGCCCGCGCGGCAAAGTTCAGCGCCATCCGGTGGCTCAGCACCGGTCGCGCCATGTCGATCACGTCTTCCGCATTGGGTGCCAGCCGCCCCTGCAGCATCGCCCGCGCCCGCACCGTCATCATCAGCGCCTGCGCCGCGCGCGGCCCCGGCCCCCAGGCCACGGTCTCGCGCACCCGCTCCGACGCGCCCGTCTCCTCGGGCCGGAAGGCGCGCACCAGATCAAGGATCAACTCGACAACCGACTCGCCGACCGGCATCCGGCGCAGCAATACCTGCGCGGCCAGCAGCTCTTCCTTGGTGAAGATCTGCGATGATTGCTCCTCCTCGACCCCGGTCGTGGCGATCAGGATATCGCGCTCGGTCTTGCGGTCGGGATAGTCGACATCGACCTGCACCAGAAACCGGTCCAGCTGCGCCTCGGGCAACGGATAGGTGCCTTCCTGTTCGATCGGGTTCTGCGTGGCCAGAACGTGAAACGGCACGCCCAGCGCCCGGTCCTCGCCCGCCACCGTCACCGTCCGCTCCTGCATCGCCTGCAACAGCGCCGACTGGGTGCGCGGGCTGGCCCGGTTGATCTCGTCCGCCATCAAAAGCTGACAGAAAATCGGCCCCTGAATGAACCGGAAATGGCGCGATCCATCCTCGGCGGTGTCCAGCACCTCCGAGCCAAGGATATCGGCGGGCATCAGGTCGGGCGTGAACTGGATGCGGTTGCCATGCAGCCCCATCACGGTGCTCAGCGTCTCGACCAACCGCGTCTTGCCCAGCCCCGGCAGCCCGATCAGCAACGCATGCCCGCCGCACAACAGCGCGGTCAGCGTCAGGTCGACAACCCGCTCCTGCCCGATGAACCTGCGGGTGATCGAGGATTTGGCCTGTTGCAGCTTTTCTTCAAGCGCTTCGATCTCGGCGACGAGCTCGGCAGGTTCGGACATGGCTTTCCCTTCCGTGGAGTTATATGATTGAAGTGTATCGCGCCGGGAGGAAATGGCAAAAACAATGAGCGGACAAAATACCGTGACCCCCTCCGCCGATGCCCTGGCCGCATCGGTCAGGGCGTCCAAACCAAAGGGCCTGCCACCGATCCACCTGTGGAATCCCCCTTTTTGCGGCGATCTCGACATGCGTATCGCGCGCGATGGCACGTGGTTCTATCAGGGCACGCCGATCACCCGGTTCCCGCTCGTGCGCCTGTTTTCCTCCATTCTCAAGAAGGAAGACGGCAAGTATTTCCTCGTCACCCCCGTCGAAAAGGTGGGAATCACCGTCGATGACGCGCCGTTTGTCGCGGTCGATGTGGACGCCACGGGTGACGGCGCGGCGCAGCACCTGACCTTCACGACCCATGTCGGCGACACCGCCATTGCCGGTCCCGGCCATCCCATCCGCGTTGTTCACGATCCGGAAACGGATGAACCCTCGCCCTATGTATTGATCCGCGCCGACCTCGAAGCCCGGATCGACCGCAAAAGCTTCTACCGGCTGATCGAGCTCGGAACTCATCACGACGGCTGGTTCGGCATCTGGTCCTCGGGCCGGTTCTTCCCGATCCTCCCGTCGCAGGATCTCGAAGACAGCTGAACAAACCCGCGCTTCTTTCTTGTCCCAAATACCCCGGGGTGAATTGCCCGCAGGGCAAGAGGGGCAGCGCCCCTTCCGCCCTATCGCCGCGCGCGACCGGGCCGGATCTGCGACAGAACCACGCCCAGCCCCACGATCGCCGCGCCAAGGGCCTGCGTCCAGTTCCACCCGGCCCCCAGCGTCAGCATGATGATCATCACATAGAACGGCGCGACGTTGATGTGGAACGAGGCCACCGCAATGCCCAGCCGCCCGACCGAGGCGACAAACAGAACCTGGCTCAGCGCCATCGAGATCAGGGCATAGATCACCAGCATCCCGGCCTGTTCCGCGTCGAAGCGCAGGGCCGGTATCACATCCAGCCCGGCCTGCCACGAAAACAACAAAAGACCGCTCGCCGCCAACAGACCACCGACAAAGGTGATCGCCGCGCGTCCGGTCTGGCCAAGTTCGGGGAAATCGCGCGCCGTGGCCATGCTGGCCCAGCAGTAAAGCCCGGTGGACAGCACCGCGCAGGCTGCACCCAGCCCCAGTTGCGCCGGGGCCAGCGCACTTGTGGCGATCAGCCCGCCGATGACCGAGGCCCCCATGCCCAGACCAAAGGTCCACCGCAGCCGCCGGGTTCCGGCGGCCATTTCCAGCATCGTGCTGAACAGCGGCGCGCAGGACACGATCAGCGCCACCGTGACCGGATCGGTCATCTTCTGCGCGATCAGCAACAGATAGGTCCCCACGCCAAACCCGATGCCGCCGACCCACAGGGCGCGGCCCCACCGCGCCCGCAACACGCGGGCAGGGCCATCCAGCATCAGCCAGACCGGAACCAGCACGCTCACGGTCAGCGCCAGACGGGCCACGATCAGCGTCAGCGGCGGCCAGCTTTGCAGCAGGATCTCCGCCGCCGGAAACCCGGCGGCCCAGGTCAGCATCGACGCAACCGCCAGCGCGTTTCCCGAAAACACGTCCCGGCCCGGCGCGGCGGGTGCAAATCCTCGGACGGGGTCCGGACTAAGCGACATGGCGGCTCTTTCGGTCGGTCAGGGTGGAAAACCCGAATCGGGTTCTGCCCGACGCAACGCGAATTGCCCCCGCAGGTCTGAACTGTTTTCGACAAACTGTCGTTTCCTGACCCTTTCACCGGAAATTTTACCCGTCTATGACTTGGCCACACCACGCGAGAGCCGACATGCCCAGATTTGCCGCCAACCTGTCCCTGCTGTTCAACGAATTGCCGTTCTTCGACCGGTTTCAGGCAGCTGCGGATGCGGGGTTCGAGGCCGTCGAGATCCTGTTTCCCTATGATGCCCCGGCACAACAGACCAAACATGCGTTGCTCGCCTCGGGTCTGGACCTGGTCCTGATCAATGCACCGCCGCCAAATTATGCCGGCGGCGACCCCGGCTATGCCGCCATACCACACGGAGAGGCCCGGTTTCGCTCCGACATCCGCCGCGTTTTGCGTTATGTTCAGGTCCTTCGCCCCGGTCTGGTCCATCTGATGTCCGGTTATGCAACCGGGGCCGAAGCGGCGGACACCTTGGTGCGCAACCTGCAATGGGCCGCCGATCACGCCCCGGATCAACGCTTCACCATCGAACCGCTGAACCCGGTCTCGCAACCGGGCTATTTCCTGAATGATTACGATCTCGCCGCCGAGATCCTAGACCGCGTGAACCGTCCCAATGTCGGCCTGCAATTCGACAGCTTTCACGCCCAGATGATCCACGGCGACGCGCTGGCGGTCTGGCACAGGGTCCGCGCGCGGGTGGCCCATATCCAGATCGGCGCAGCCCCCGACCGCTCCGAACCCGCGCCCGGCGCAATCGACTTTCCGGCGCTGTTCCACGCCTTCGATACCAGCGGCTATGACGGCTGGGTCAGCGCCGAGTATACCCCGTCGACCCCGCGCACTGTGGACACACTGCACTGGATGCGGCAATGATGCGCGCTGACGGCCAGATGCCATATCTCATATACCGAATGTGAAGAACCAACAAACCGAGATGTCCAGATGATCCCCGCCCGCTTTTCGCACATCGTTTTCGCCCTCCTCATATCGGGGCTGATGTCCTGCATCGTGACCTGCGTGGCCACCCTGCGTACGCTGGGCTTTGCGCCGGGTGTGACTTCGAACTGGATGGCGGCATGGGTTACCAGCTGGCCGATCGCCTTTGCGGTCATCCTGATCGCCGGCCCCTTTGTCCGCAAACTGGTGGCCCGCATGGTCAGGCCCGAGGCCTGACCCGGCGCAAAGACGGCCCGCCGGGCCTGATGAGCGGCGCGTTCAGTGCCTAATGCGCCTCGGCCCAGTTGGCGCCCCGCCCGGCATCCACGGTCAGCCTGACATCCAGCTTCACCGCCGGGTCGGCCGCGCCTTCCATGACATCCCGCGCGGCGGCAATGGTGGCGCCCACCGCATCCTCGGTCACCTCGAACAGCAATTCGTCATGTACCTGCAACAGCATTCTGGCGGGCAGGTCCCTGATGGCGGCGGGCATCCGCACCATCGCGCGCCGGATCACATCCGCTGCCGTCCCCTGGATCGGGGCGTTGATCGCCGCGCGCTTGGCAAACCCCGCATGCGGCCCCTTGGCGTTGATCTCGGGCGTGTGGATCTTGCGCCCGAACAACGTCTGGACATAGCCATGTTCCTTGGCGAAGCCGATGGTGTCGTCCATATAGCGCCGGATGCCGGGGAAACGTTCGAAATAGCGATCAATGAAGCCCTGCGCCTCGGCCCGTGGAATGCGCAGGTTCCGGGCCAGACCAAAGCCCGAAATGCCATAGATCACCCCGAAATTGATCGCCTTGGCCTGCCGCCGGATCTCGGGCGTCATCTCCTCCAGCGGCACGTCGAACATCTCGGACGCGGTCATCGCGTGAATGTCCAGCCCGTCGGCAAAAGCCTGCTTCAGCGCGTCGATCTCCGCGATATGCGCCAGAATCCGCAACTCGATCTGGCTATAGTCAAGGCTGACCAGAACATTGCCCGGCTCAGCGATAAAGGCCTCACGAATACGACGGCCTTCCTCTGTGCGCACCGGGATGTTCTGCAGGTTCGGATCGGTCGAGGCCAGCCGCCCGGTATTGGCCCCGGTGATTGAATAGGACGTATGCACTCGGCCCGTGTCGGGGTTGATATGGGTCTGCAGCGCGTCGGTATAGGTCGATTTCAGCTTGCTCAGCTGCCGCCAGTCCAGCACCCGGCGCGGCAGTTCATGCTCGGTGGCGAGGTCTTCCAGGATATCGGCCCCGGTCGAGTATTTTCCGGTCTTGCCCTTCTTGCCGCCTTCCAGCCCCATCTTGTCGAACAGGATCTCGCCCAACTGCGCGGGCGAGCCGACGTTGAACGTTTCGCCCGCCAGCTCGTGAATCTCGGCCTCCAGCCCCGCCATCTTCTGGGCAAAGGCGTTCGACATGCGGCTCAGAACCTCGCGGTCGATCTTGATGCCATGCATCTCCATCTCGGCCAGCACCGGCACCAGCGGGCGCTCCAGCGTTTCATAGACGGTGGTCACCCGCGCCCGGTGCAGCTGCGGCTTGAACAGCTGCCACAGGCGCAGCGTGATATCCGCATCCTCCGCGGCATAGGCGGTGGCCTCGTCGATCGGCACCTTGTCAAAGGTGATCGCCGATTTGCCCGACCCCAGCAGCGGCTTGATGGGGATCGGCGTGTGGCTCAGATAGCGCTCGGCCAGCGTGTCCATTCCGTGCCCGTGCTCGCCGCCATGCATCGCATAGGACATCAGCATGGTGTCATCGATCGGCGCGACCCTCACGTCATAGCGGGCAAAGATCTTGGCATCGTATTTCATGTTCTGCCCGATCTTCAGAACCGCCGGGTCCTCCAGCACCGGCTTCAACAGGGCCAGCGCCTCCTCCAACGGCATCTGCCCCTCGGCCAAGGCGTCCGAGCCGAACAGATCGTCACTCGCGCCCTCGCGATGGGTCAGCGGAATGTAACAGGCCTCGCCCGGCTCGATGCACAGCGATATCCCCACCAGATCGGCGATCATCTCGTTAAGGCCGGTGGTTTCGGTGTCCACCGCGACCCACCCCCGTTCCTTCGCCTGATCGATCCACTTCTGCAATGCGGCGGCATCACGCACGCATTCGTATTTCGCCGCATCGAACGGCGGCTGTTCGGGGGCGGGCGCATCATCACTGGCCGAAGGCGCCGCAACTTCGGCGATCACCGGCGCCTCGACCCCCAGCTTGTCGGCAATCCGCTTGGTCAGGGTGCGGAACTCCATTTCGGACAGAAACGCCAACAGTCTCTCGGGGTCCGGGTCGCGCAGCTCCAGGTCGTCCAGCGTGAAATTCAGCGGCGTCTCCGCGTCCAGCTGCACCAGCCGTTTCGACAACTCGATCTGATCACGCTTTTCGATCAGAGTCTCGCGGCGCTTGGGCTGCTTGATCTCTTCGGCGCGGTCCAGCAGGGTTTCCAGATCGCCGAACTCGTTGATCAACAGCGCCGCGGTCTTGATCCCGATCCCCGGCGCACCGGGCACGTTGTCGACGCTGTCACCGGCCAGCGCCTGCACATCGACCACGCGCTCGGGGAACACGCCGAACTTTTCGAACACCCCGTCGCGGTCGATGCGCTTGTTCTTCATCGCGTCCAGCATCTCGACCCCGTCGCCGACCAGCTGCATCAGGTCCTTGTCCGAACTGACAATGGTCACCCGCCCGCCCGCATCGCGCGCCTGATGCGCCAGCGTGGCGATGATGTCGTCGGCCTCATACCCTTCCAGCTCCTCGCAGGCGATGTTGAACGCCTCGGTCGCCTGGCGGGTCAGCGGAATCTGCGGCCGCAGATCCTCGGGCATCGCCTCGCGATGGGCCTTGTACTGGTCGTACATCTCGTTGCGGAACGTGTGGCTGCCCTTGTCAAAGATCACCGCGATATGGGTCGGCGCATCGGCCCCGTGATCACCATCCACATAGCGCTGCAGCATGTTGCAGAACCCCGACACCGCCCCAATCGGCAACCCGTCCGACTTGCGCGTCAGCGGCGGCAGCGCGTGATAGGCGCGAAAGATGAAAGCCGAGCCGTCGATCAGATGCAGATGGCAGCCTTTTCCGAACGTCGTGGTCATTTCGCGCCCTTTCCCTGTTCAATCCAAGCACACTAATGACACGGGCGCGGCGACAGAACCACCCGTCACCACGCCCGGTCACTTCATCTTTTCATAAATACTCAATCCCGCGCGTCAGGCCTGCGCTCAGGCGTCCGCTTCGCGCCCGTCCAGCACGTATTTGCAGTCGCAATAGGGGCATTCGACCCAGCCCTGATCCTCGGGGATCTGCAGCCACACCCGGGGATGCCCCAGCGCGCCTTCGCCACCGTCACAGGCAACGCGGGCGGTTTCGACGATCTTGGTTTCCGGCGCATCTAGAGTCACGGCTGGCGATCCTTCTTCGGTTGTCGGCCTTGCGGGCATGTATTAGGTGCGTTTATGAGCGATGAGCCAAGCGGGGGCAAGAGCGACAAATGACCCAGGATGCAATCCGGATCGAAGGGCTGCGCAAAACCTATCGCGGCGGGCGCGGACAGCCGGAAAAACAGGCGCTCAAGGGCATCGACCTGACGGTGCCGCGCGGCTCGGTCTTTGGCCTGCTGGGTCCCAACGGCGCGGGCAAATCGACGCTGATCAACATTCTTGCCGGGCTGGTGGTCAAGACCTCAGGCCAGGTCGAGATCTGGGGCCACGATCAGGACCGGTTCCCGCGCCAGTCCCGCGCCGCCATCGGCGTGATGCCGCAGGAGTTGAACCTCGATCCCTTCTTCACCCCGCGCGGCGCCCTGGAAGTTCAGGCCGGGCTTTATGGCGTGCCCAAATCGCAACGCCGCAGCGACGAGATCCTCGAACTCGTCGGTCTGTCCGACAAGGCGGGGGCCTATGCCCGGACGCTTTCGGGCGGCATGCGGCGGCGTCTGCTGCTGGCCAAGGCGCTGGTGCATCACCCCAGGGTTCTGGTGCTGGATGAACCGACGGCGGGCGTCGACATCGAACTGCGCCAGATGCTCTGGGCCAATGTGCGCAAGCTGAACCAACAGGGCATGACCATCATCCTGACCACCCACTATCTGGAAGAAGCACAGGAGATGTGCGACGAGATCGCCATCATCAACCAGGGCGAAAAGGTCGCCCAGGACAGCACCGCCAACCTTCTGGGCCGCCTCGACAGCCGGACCATGGTCATCGTGCCCGATACCGCCATCTCCACCCTGCCGCAGGCCCAGGGCGTTCAGGCCGAGCTGCGCCCGGACGGCACGCTCGAATTGCAGTACCACAACCACGACACCAGCGCCGAACAGGTGCTCGAAGCGGTGCGCAGCGCCGGTATCCGCATCCGCGACGTGCGCACCGAAGAGGCCGATCTCGAGGACGTGTTCCTTGCCCTCACCTCCAGCCGCGCCGACGATCCGCCCGCCGACGACACCGCCACCCCTCCGGGCGGAATGCACCGGGTCAGGCTCTGAGCGTCAGCTCCGCTCGATCCGTGCCTGGTAACAGTTGTTGCGGGCCGAGCGCACATGGATATAGGCCACGTCGGGCCGTTCGAATATCCGCGCCACTGCCGCGCCGATCTGGTCGGTCGGCGTCACCGCACCGGTGCCATAGACGATCCGTTCGCCCGCGCTGTACCCCTTGATCAGGTAATCGGGCGATCCCGCCAGAACCTCGGGCATACCGCCCCCGTCCTCGTGCCGGTCGCAGGGCTTGGCGCACAGGAAAATCGGCCCGGTCTCGGCATATGGCTGCGCCTGGGCAAAGGGCCGGTGTGCCAGTATCAGCATCTCTTCGCCTTCAGGGATATAGCGCAGGCAATGACGGCACGGATTGCCGCCGCCCTCTGACACCGCGCGTTCCGGCGGGTTGCCATAGGCATCTGGCGCACCGGCCTGATAGGCGCGAACGTCTTCCGTGGTCATCGCAACGATCCTGAACATCTTTCGTCTCCTTCTTTCGTTGCTCCCAAGATGCACGTGCCGCATCGCCGGAACGACCCGTTTCCTGCGTAATGGCAGGAAGGACTCGAAAAAGAACAAAACGTGAATATAATGGTGAATCGCCATGTATGCCGAACTGTCGATCACTTCGAATTTCACCTTTCTCACCGGGGCCTCCCACCCCGAGGAATACATGGAGCGCGCGGTGGCGCTGGGCCTGCCCGCCATCGCCATCGCCGACGACAATTCCGTGGCCGGGATCGTGCGCGCCCATACCCGCGCGCGCGAGATTGCCCGCAAGGTGCGCGAACGCCTGACGTGGGAGGGGCAGAATACCCCCATCGGCCCGCCGCGCCCGGATCATATCCCGAAACCGCCCTCGTTTCCGGTACATGCCGTGCCGCGTCTGATCCCGGCGGCGCGGCTGATCTTCACCGACGCCCCGCCCGTCACCGCCCTGCCGCTGAACCGGCAGGGCTGGGCCAGCCTGTGCCGGCTGCTCTCCACCGGGCGGCTGCGCGCGGAAAAGGGCGACTGTCTCCTGCAGCTGTCCGACCTGATGGAGTTTTCCGAGGGTCTTCACCTGCTGCTCTGGCCACAGGCGCAGCGGGGGCAGGGCGGTGCGGTCGGATGGGGACCACAGGCAGAGCGGCTGTCGCGCCACTTTGCCGGTCGGATGCACCTGCTGCTCCACCCCCGCTACGACGGGGCCGATGCCGCCCGGTTTGCCGCGCTGGATGCCGGGGCGCGCGGGCTCGGCATCCCGACCCTCGCCAGCGCCGCGCCGCTGATGCATCACGGGCGCCGCCGCAAACTGGCCGACGTGCTGGCCGCCATCCGCCTGCGCTGCCGGGTCGACCAGCTGGGCCGCCGGGCGCTGGCCAATGGCGAACAGCGCCTGCGCTCGGGGTCCGAGATGCGGCGCATCTTCAAGGGCCACGAAGGGGCGGTGGCCCGCGCTCATGACCTCGGCCAGCAGCTTACCTTTTCCCTTGACGAACTGCGCTATGAATATCCCAGCGAGGGCAGCGACACCGAAACCCCGACCGAACGTTTGCGCCGGCTGGCCCATCAGGGGCTGGCTTGGCGCTATCCGGCGGGGGCGCCCGACCGGGTGCAGGACATGCTGGCGCATGAGCTGGCCCTCATCGCCAAGCTGAAATACGAACCCTATTTCCTGACCGTCCGCGACATCGTGCATTTCGCCCGTTCCCGCCACATCCTCTGCCAGGGGCGCGGCTCGGCAGCCAATTCGGTGGTCTGCTACTGTCTCGGCATCACCTCGGTCAGCCCCGAGATGGGCACCATGGTGTTCGAACGCTTCGTGTCCGAGGCGCGCGACGAACCGCCCGATATCGACGTCGATTTCGAACACGAACGGCGCGAGGAGGTGATCCAGCACATCTATGAACGCTATGGCCGCCACCGCGCGGGTCTTTGCGCCACCGTCATCCACTATCGCGGCAAGCGCGCCATCCGCGAGGTCGGCCGCGCCATGGGCCTGACCGAAGATACCATCTCCGGCCTCGCCTCCCAGCTCTGGGGCTTCTTTTCGACCGACGGGCTCGAAGCGCAGCGGATGCGCGAGATCGGATTGGACCCCGAAGACCGCCGCCTGAAACAGACCATGGCGCTGGTTTACGAGATCGTGGGCTTCCCCCGCCATCTGTCTCAGCACGTGGGCGGCTTCATCATCACCGAGGGGCGGCTTGACGAACTGGTGCCGATCGAAAACGCCACGATGGAGGATCGCACCGTCATCTGCTGGGACAAGGACGATATCGACAGCCTTGGCATTCTCAAGGTCGACGTCCTCAGCCTTGGCATGCTCACCTGTATCCGCAAGGCCTTCGACCTGATCGCCCAGCACCACCAGACCGACTATACGCTGGCCACCCTGCCGCCCGAGGACCCAAAGGTCTATGACATGCTCTGCCGCGCGGATTCGGTGGGCGTGTTCCAGGTCGAATCCCGCGCCCAGATGAACTTTCTGCCCCGGATGCGCCCGCGCAACTTCTACGATCTGGTGATCGAGGTCGCCATCATCCGCCCCGGACCCATCCAGGGCGACATGGTGCATCCCTATATCCGCCGCCGGAACGGCGAGGAGAAGGTCGAGTTTCCCTCGGATGCGCTGGGTGAGGTGCTGGGCAAGACGCTGGGCGTGCCGCTGTTTCAGGAACAGGCGATGCAGATCGCCATCGTCGGCGCGGGCTTCACCCCGGAACAGGCCGACCGGCTGCGCCGCTCGCTGGCGACGTTCAAGAAACACGGCAATGTCAGCGAATTCCGCGCCCTGTTTTTGCGCGGAATGGAACGCAACGGCTATGACCGCGACTTTTCCGAACGCTGCTTTTCCCAGATCGAGGGCTTCGGCAGCTACGGCTTTCCCGAAAGCCACGCCGCCTCTTTCGCGCTGCTGGTCTATGCCAGCGCCTGGATCAAATGCCACCACCCCGGCATCTTCGCCTGCGCGCTCCTGAATTCGCAGCCGATGGGGTTCTATGCCCCCGCCCAGATCGTGCGCGACGCCCGTGAACACGGGGTGCCGGTCCGCCCCGTCTGCATCAACGCCAGCTATTGGGACAACGTGATGGAACCCGACGGGCGCGGCGGGCTGGCCCTGCGGCTGGGCTTTCGCCAGATCAAGGGCCTGGCCGAGGAGGACGCAAGCTGGCTCACCGCCGCGCGCGGCAACGGATACCACGAGGTTCAGGACGTCTGGCGCCGTGCGGGCCTGTCCCCCGCGGTCATCGAACGGCTGGCCGAGGCCGACGCCTTTGCCGCCTGTGGCCTCAACCGGCGCGAGGCGCTCTGGGCCGCCAAGGCCATCGCCCCCGCGCGCCCCCTGCCGCTCTTTGCGCAGGATATCGAAGGCGAGGCCCTCTCCGAACCCGCCGCCCACCTGCCGCAGATGTCGCTGGGCGAGGAGGTGGTCGAGGATTACGTCGCCCTGCGCCTCAGCCTCAAGGCCCACCCCGTCGCCCTCCTCCGCCACCTGCTGACACCGGGGGCGTGAGGGTGTGGGACGGAGGCTAATCCGACTGCACAGTCCCCTGCAGCCCATCTTTCAACCGCAGGCAAAGCCTCACAGATTTGCGGTTTTGCCCGTTGGTCGGTACCACCCGAAGTCAGTTTTTCTCAATAAAACTTGACCGAATCGGTTCTTTCGGCGAGCATAAAAATCGTTAGTGTACAAACAACAGGGAGAAGGCCATGATTGACCCCAGAAGGAGTGCCGTAATTCTCGTAGACATGGCTCATGAGTTTATTGAGCCGGGATACTTTATCGCTGACGCAGGAGGACCGGACTATCAGGCCCGCGCAAAGGCTATCATTCCGCCCATGCAAAAACTCCTGGAAGGTGCCCGAAAGGCAGGCGCGTTGGTTTTGTACTCAACGGACGAGCATACCCCGGATGACCTCGAAATGAGAAAGTGGCCGCCACACTCGATGAAGGGAACCAAATCGGCCGAGATCGTGCCGGAGCTGGCAATGAAACCCGGCGACCTTAGCGTCCCAAAAACCACATACAGCGGATTCCAATGTTCCGATATGGAAAGCCTTCTTCGGTCCAAAGGCATTGATACATTATACATCACCGGCCTCCACACGGACTGTTGTTGCAGGCACACGTCGGGCGACGCTTTCCAAAAGGGTTTCAACCTCGTCTGGGTCACTGACTGTTTGCAGGCCTTCACCCAAGAGGGCCATGACAGTGGTCTCGAGTATTTTGAAACTTGGTATGCGACGGACCCGGAAAACCAGTTCCTGACCGCAGATGAAGTGGTCGCGCAGTGGGAAGAAGCAACCACCTCTGCCACAGCGGCATAGCTTGCAGCCCACCAAACGCCAGCCGACCGTCGCCCGCGAAGGGGTCCGCCTCAAGACTGATACTTGAACGGACACCGTGATCCTCTTGTGCTAGGATGGGGCCGAGCGGCAGGAGGCGAAACATGCGACGTTTTGCGATCATATTCCTGAGTCTGGGCGTTTTGCCGGGGCTGGCGTTTGCCGAAATACGGTGGCCTGATCCGGACATCCCGGTACCGCCCCGGGTGCGGGATTTCATTGCGACAGAATGCAACCGTGCAAGCGGCGCGTCCGAGGAATCCGTCACCGCGTGCGTTCGGGCCGAGCGTTACGGCTACCGGGCCGTGGTCACCATGCTGATGCAGGACGACATCGGCGAAAGGGCCGCCGAACGGTATCGCGCCTGCACCGGCGGGCTTGGCGCGCTGGGCGGAAAGTTCTACCGCCGCAAAGCCTATTGCATCGGCAAACCGCTGCAGATCGTCTGGCGCTTCGAATTCCTGCAAAAGGCGGCGTTCGGGAACAGTACCAGGATCGCCGAAGCCGGGCAGGGTTCCAGGCAGGGGCCTGACCTCAGATGACGACGGCCTTCGATCAACAGCGGCTGAACCGAAAGCTGCGTCACGATTTGCCGGGGCGGGTATTTCAGGACATTCCCGGATCTCGATGGGGTGAATTGATACTGCCCGCCGCGGCAGAGGCCAGAGCACGCGATGAAGCCAGACTTTCTGTTCTGGCCGTCGCCGCGTATCAGTTCGGGGCACGGATGCTTGAGTCTTTGATTGCGTTCGAACGGGCGCGGCCCAAAGACCTGCGGCTTGTCGCGGTCTGTACCGACGACGCGGTCGAAGAGTCCGCCAAGCTGAGCATGCACAAACGCCTCTGGCGATTCTTCGACGCACATGAGCGGTTCGAGATGACGGCCGAGGTCATTGAAACCGGGCTTCAGGCCGGTCTGTCCGTCTATACCGGCGAACTCAAGATCGACTGGTTCCGCCAGCAACTCAAGTCCTGGGCGCCTGACCTCATCCTCGTCTGCGGCTGCGGTCAGCTTTTTGACGATGGTCTTTTGTCGGTGCCGAAATACGGCGTCATCAATTTCCACCCCGCCGACCTGCCAGGGGGGCACGGCGCGGGGGCGCAACCCTTTCGCGACCTGCAGGACCGTGACGATCCCTGGACCCGCATGACCATCCACAAAATGACGACCGAACTCGATGCAGGTCCCGCAATCGGTGTGTCCTGCCCGGTCAACATCGGCAACGCGCAGGGTCACGTCACGGCAACCGGCAAGCAATTTGTGGATCGGATGTCAGCCTGCGTTCCGGAACTGACCAGTGTCCTGATTGACGCTGTGTTGCGAAAGAACGGTCCGGTCGATGCCGTGGATTTCGAAGCCAGACTGTCGGACGATCTGATCCGACAGATGGCAGAACCGACAACCTGACAGGTAGACGCAAAGGGAACGGGTTCACCGACACCGTATTTGAGCCGTTGATCGGGACTCCGCCAGGCACTGAACCTGTTGCTCGACGAATTCAACGATCTGCCTGTCACACCATGCCGAATGCGGATGATCACCCAACGGGTTCGATCTCGGGGAAGGTCCAGCTTCCGTCAAGGATTTCCTGCCGTGGCTGATACAGGCGCACCGTATAGTTCCAGCCGGGCGTTATCGGGATGCAGTTCACCCGCCCGTCGTCACAACCGCCAAAGTGCAGGGTGTAAGACCCGTCATCGTTCGGCATTGCCGAGGTGTTGTTGAAGCTGTTGCGCCCAAGTGCATTTGGTTCCAGATAACCGTCCGCGTTATAGACCGTGACAGACCAGAACGCGTCGACCGGCACATCCCTGACCGTGACCGCGTGCGGAATGGTGCCGTCATTCGCCTCAACGCTGCCGATGACGGCAGAGGCCGTCGTGGCCGGTTGCCCGGCCCAACCGGCAATCGCGCCGACCATGTGGTCGATGGGGTCGACCTCGTTCCTGCGGCCAAAGGCGCGGCTGACGTCAAATCCGACCGCGCTGGCCAGATCGTTCACCGCTTTCCGCGCCTGGGCCAGACTTTCAAGATCCCAGTCAGGTGCATCGAACGGGCCGTCGCCTCCGCCGCTCAACGCGATGGCATCCTGCATGTCGTGCGCCACAGACAGATCACCAGGATTGGCCGCGTCGACAAAGGTCCGGAACAGAACAAAGGCAAAGCGCGTGCCCACCTTGTCTTCGGTTAGTTCATAGGCCCCGGGCGTTGCCTCGACGTAACTATAGTGATCCTGGTTGATCACCAGCATGGACTGAAAGCGGCCATCGGCGTTGGGCAGCGTGATTGTCACCGGTTTTGAAAGATCCAGCACGACGGCCGAATAAAGCGTGTCCTGATTGGCGCGGATGATCGGTTGCGGGTTTTCCGCCGATACGGGATTGCGCTCGTGAAGAATCTCTCCAATGCCTACGCCGTTGCTCGCCAAGTTGGCGCGGATCATGGTATCGGATTCGGCCCGAACAAGGTTTCCGATCGTAACGTTCTCGGCAAAGCCGAGGGCAGGGGCACAAATCGCAAGCGCGATCAGGGGCAGTCTCATCATCGTGAATCCTTTCTGAAATACAGGCCATGGTTTCGGAAAATCACCCGGACATTAACGCAAGGCCCCGCAATTTGCCTTGATCTCAATCATCGCCGCGCTGGCGGGCTTGGCGTCGCAGGTATCGCGCCGGCACTGAACGCGACATGCGTGGCATTCGCGCCATGTTTGGCCTAAACTCTCTCCATGTCGAAAACCGAAGCCAACAAGCGCCGCCTGCACGAGGCGTTCCGGCCATGGGAAGGCGGCGACAGCCGCCCGTTCTTTGACATGATCGCCGACGACGTGACCTGGACCGTGATCGGCACCACCTCTGTCTCTGGCACCTACCACTCCAAACAGGCGCTCATCGACAACGCGTTTGGCCCGTTGCTCTCCATTCTCGACGGGCCGCTGAAGACGACATTTGTCGATCTTGCGGGCGAGGGCGACAAGCTGTTCCTGCGCTTCATCAGCCGCGGCGTGACAACGACCGGCATCTGCTATGACCAAACCTATTGTTGGGCGATGGTCATGCCCGGTGACCGGATCACCGAAATCACCGCCTATCTCGACACCGACTTGCTGCGCCGGGTCTTCGAGCCGCCGGATTGAGGTTGCGGCATCGGGCTGACGCTCGGATTCTCTTGTACATTTCGCACCAGAGGGGTCCCGAAGCCGGTACAATTCGTACAGATCGCGGGTACATCTAGTCGCCGACGGCATCCCGCACGATTCCGTCCAAAAACGCCTGAACCTCCTGCATCGGGCCTTCCGGGAAACTCCGGTAGCCGACAATCACCTCTCCTGGCTTGTCCGCCAACTCGGCGACAAAGATGTCATAGGGGCAAAAGGCAATGTTCATCGGGTCGGCCTCCATCACCTTGCGGGACAGGGAGGCAGAGCAAAACGAATAAACATTTGCCTTTGTAAACAGAACCTTGTCTGATCCCACATCTTCGCGCGTGCGCTCCAGCATGTCACCGACATAACTGATATGGTCGACCACCAGCCCTTGACCCACGATGGCGCTTTCCACCGCGAAAGACACATCGTCAAAGCTATCCGGGGTCGCGTAACTCACCATATCCTGTGCCTGAGCTGTCTGAGTCATCAAAATAAGGCTTGTTGTCAGGAAAAACTGTTTCAAAGTCATTCTCCTTTTGTGATCAGTCGTGGCTTGCCACCTGGCATTCCAATGATCAGTTTGAGCTGAAATTTCGGGCCGTCCTTGCCCCACATCAACATATCGGAGTTTTCGCATGGGTTTTGCGATGAATGCAATCGAAGTAATGGCCTTTGCCTTTGCAGCAGCAGTAGGCCTTTTCGTGCTTGCCGCCTTTGTCCTGTTCTGTATCGACCGGTTCCAGACCACGGATGCGATCCGCAGGAATTATCCGATTATCGGAAGATTTCGTAATATTTTCACAGAATTAGGAGAATTCTTTCGGCAATACTTCTTTGCCATGGATCGCGAAGAACTTCCGTTCAACAGGGCACAAAGGGATTGGGTCGGTCGCGCCTCGGGCGGCAAGGACAACACCGTTGCCTTTGGCTCAACCCGCAATCTCAGCATTCCGGGCACGCCGATTTTCGTCAACGCGCCCTTTCCCACGCTGGACGACGACGCCGCAAAAACCGCGCCGCTCCTGATCGGCCCGACCGCGCGCGTCCCCTATCTCGCGCCGTCATTCTTCAACATCTCCGGCATGAGCTATGGCGCTTTGTCGAAACCCGCCGTGCAGGCGCTGAGCTATGGCGCAAAGAAAGCCGGGATCTGGCTCAACACCGGCGAAGGCGGCCTCAGCCCCTATCACCTGCAAGGCGGTTGCGACATCGTTTTCCAGATCGGAACCGCAAAATATGGTGTGCGCGACGAACACGGGTTGCTCAGCGATAACAAGCTGCGTGAAGTGGCCGCGAATGACACTGTGCGGATGTTCGAGATCAAGATGGCCCAGGGGGCCAAACCCGGCAAGGGCGGCATCCTGCCTGCAGCTAAGATTACCGAAGAAATCGCCTCCATTCGCGGAATACCCATTGGGCAGGACAGCCTGTCGCCGAACCGGCACCCCGACGTTTCCAATATCGAAGATCTGTTGAACCTGATCGTACGGGTCCGAGAAGTCACCGGCAAGCCGGTGGGAATCAAGACCGTGGTCGGAACCGAGGACGTGTTTCGGGAATTCTTTGCGGCAATCAATGCGCGCGGTACCGACTGCGCCCCTGACTTCATAACCATCGACGGCGGTGAGGGCGGCACCGGTGCGGCGCCGATGCCGCTGATCGACCTCGTCGGTATGTCCGTGCGCGAGGCTTTGCCCCTGATCACCAATCTGCGCGACGAACACGGTCTCAAGGACCGTATCCGGATCATTGCCAGCGGCAAGCTGATCAACCCATCGGACGTCGCCTGGGCTCTGGCGGCCGGGGCTGATTTTGTCACCTCAGCGCGCGGATTCATGTTTTCTCTGGGATGCATCCAGGCCCTCAAATGCAATCGCAATACCTGTCCCACGGGAATAACCACCCATGATCCACGCTTTCAGAAAGGGCTTGTCCCGCAGAAGAAAAGCAAACGCGTGGCGTCTTATGCCAAAGAGATCACTCACGAAGTGGAAATCATTGCGCATTCAGTTGGTGTAAGTGAACCGCGCCAGATGCGCCGCCGCCATGTCCGGATCATGCAGGACAACGGGCGCTCGATTCCCATGAACGAGATTCTCCCAAGTTACAATTCCATGCCGTGAATGTGAGTGGAGTTGCTTTGCGCACTTGATTGATCACGCCTAAATCGAAAACATGTGAATTGACCGGAGACTGAAATGGCCCATCGCTGGCAAAATGACCTGAGCCTCACTGATGTGACCCCCGAGGCTGCGTTCCTGAACCGAAGACGGTTTATCGCGGGCGCCGCGGGGCTTGGTATCGCGGCCACACTGGGCCGTCCTGCGGCAGCGGACGCGCTAGAGCCGAACAGCTGGGAAGAGATCACCGGTTATAACAACTATTATGAATTCGGCACCGGCAAGGGTGACCCGGCAGCTTATGCAAGCGTTCTGACCACCGATCCCTGGACGATCAAGATTGACGGTTTGGTGGACCGACCCGGAGATTACTCGTTCAAGGATGTGATGTCCGAAATGACGATCGAAGAACGTATCTATCGGTTTCGCTGTGTAGAGGCGTGGTCCATGGTGGTGCCCTGGAACGGATTCGAACTGGCCGATCTGCTGAACTTGGCAGGCGTGCAGGAAGGTGCGAAATACGTGGCCTTCGAAACCCTCTATCGTCCCGAAGAGATGCCTGGCACGCGCTACCCGGTGCTCGACTGGCCTTATCGCGAAGGATTGCGGCTGGACGAGGCGATGCACCCGCTGACATTGATGGCCACCGGTATTTATGGCAAACCGTTGCCCAATCAGAATGGCGCGCCTTTGCGGCTGGTTGTTCCATGGAAATATGGCTTCAAGTCGATCAAGTCGATCGTGCGGATCACCCTGACCGACGTCGAGCCACCTACCAGCTGGAACATGTCCATTCCGAACGAGTATGGCTTTTACAGCAATGTGAATCCAAATGTGAATCACCCGCGCTGGAGTCAGGCGACCGAACGTAAGATTGGCGGTGGACTGTTTGCCAAACGAGTGCCTACGCTTATGTTCAACGGCTACGAACAAGAGGTCGCGGGACTTTACGATGGTATGGATCTGGCGAAATACTTCTGACGCCATGGATGTTCTGAACACATATCTCCGCCGCGTTCCGGTGTGGCTGATCTATCTGGTCGGTGTGTTGCCCGCGCCTTGGCTCCTGTATCTGGGTGCCACCGGCGGGCTTGGGGTCGAGCCAATCAAGGAGTTGGAGCACAAACTGGGCGAATTGGCGCTGCAATTGCTGATCGCCGGTCTGGCTGTGACGCCTCTACGCCGTTGGCTGGGGCTGAACCTGATGAAGTTCCGGCGCGCCATAGGGGTGCTCGCCTTTTACTACGTGTGCTGCCATCTGCTGGTCTGGCTGGTTCTGGACGTGCAGATCCTGACCCAGATCTGGGCGGACATCCTCAAGCGACCCTACATCACGGTCGGCATGGCGGGCTTTGTCCTGCTGCTGCCCTTGGCGGTGACATCCAACAACTGGTCGGTGCGCAGGCTGGGCCCCAAATGGCGCGGATTGCACCGACTGGTTTACCCCGCAGTATTGCTTGGAGTTGTGCATTACGTGATGCTGGTGAAAGGTTTCCAGATCGAACCTCTGATTTATCTGGGTCTCGTGACCGGCCTGTTACTGTTGCGCTTGTCGTCGGGTCGAAAGAGGGCTGTTGCCTGACCGGTGAATCAAGCCCTTGAACTGGCGCCCCCCCCCCCGCGAGTCTGTGGATAACCTTGGGCGAGTCCGATTGTTTGGGGTTTTGTTTTGTTATTTTTTGGGATGTGTGTTTGTGGTGTTTGTTTTTTTGGTTTGATTTGGGCGGGTGTATTTCTTGTAAGGTGTTGAAAACAGG
>NZ_JBXWSF010000076.1:0-19913 GCF_059613285.1 Ruegeria sp. BHSB058
ATGTACTGGGCCCCAAGTTTCCCGGCCACCTCGCGAATATTGACCGACTGCCCCTTGTAGACGAAAACCGAGTTTCGCGAGATGACAAACAGCTCGCGTCGGCGGCTGAGCTCGGTCAACAGATCCTCGGTCAGGCCATCGACAAAGAACTCCTGCTCGGTATCGCCGCTCATATTGGCAAAAGGCAGGACCGCGATTGTGGGTTTCACAACGCGGGTGTCTTCGTCTTTCGAAGTGTCTTTGGAAGCCGAGCTTGCCTTGGGCTTGTCCAGTTCTACGCGATAGGCGTGCACCGCGTGCGAAATATTCTTGAGCGCGAGCTCTCCCAAATCTTCGAAACCCAGCTCCATTTGCTGACGAACCTGATCGTGTACGGCGCCCGAAATCACGACGTCGCCCACCCCTGCCGCCTGTTCCAGCCGCGCGGCGACGTTGACGCCACTGCCAAAGATGTCGTTTTCTTCGAATATGATATCACCCAGATTGATGCCGATCCGAAACTGGATGCGCTGACTTTCGGGAACATCGATATTGCGGCGAAGCATCCGGCTCTGGACTTCGACGGCACAAGCAACGGCATCAAGCGCACTGGCGAATTCCACCAGCATTCCGTCCCCCGTCGTCTTGATGATCTTACCGCGATTCTTGGTGATTGCCGGATCGATCAGTTCGATGCGATGTGTCCTGAGCCGGGCGAGCGTTCCCGCCTCATCGGCTTCCATCAATCGGCTGTACCCAACCATGTCTGCGGCCAATACGGCAGCCAGTCTTCGATCCATCGCGCCCCTCCGTCAGGGCATTCTAGGCTCGGTGCGGGTAGATATCCAAGGGTTTTGATGGAGCGCAACCTATGCAGGATCATTCCGGACGCCACATCCGTGATGGCGGTTGCCTCAGAGGCGTCCAAAGATCCGGTCAAGCCGTGCAATTTCATCCTCAAGACCAAAGGGAGCATTCACAAAAAACATGCCCGAGCCGATCATCCTGTGCCCCTCGCGCACAGGCGGAAACCGCACTTCGTGGCGCAGCGTTTTGGGCAGGCTCTGCCCTTCCAGTGCCTGCAACATGGCCTTGTGGCGAGCATCAATCAGGATCGGATACCACAGCGCGATGACGCCGACGTTCCAGGCCCGGTGCATTTTCGCGACAAGGCCGGGCAGGCGGTCATACTCGGACTTTACCTCATAGCTTGGATCAATCAACATCATCCCGCGCCGGGGCGAGGGCGGCAGCAACGATTGCGCCAGTTCGAACCCGTCCTGCCTGTAAACCCTGGCGGCGAAGGGTTTCATCGTTGCAACCAAAGCGGCGTGTTCCTGCGGGTGCAGTTCTGCAAAATGCAAACTATCTTGCGACCGCAACAGGCTTGCCGCGATCAGCGGAGATCCCGGATAGGTCGTCTCGCCATATCGCGACTGCACCGTTTCAAGCGCCCGAGTCAGGGGGTGGCCCGCATCAAACCATGCCTCGCGCCGGGCGCGTTCGATCCCCGCCGCCGCCTCGCCCGTGCGTTTGGCCTCAGCCCCGTCCAGCTGGTACCGGCCGCGCCCCGCGTGGGTTTCGACATAGCTCAGCGGTTTGTCCTTGCGGGTCAGATATTCCAGCGCCGAGGCCAGCAACGCATGCTTTTGCACATCCGCCAGATTTCCTGCGTGGTAAATGTGTTGATACGACAGCATGGTTGCTTCTAAAGTCCTTCCGAAAGAGGCGAAAAGGCGCTGATTTGATTGGAATCAGCCCTTTTACCGGGCGGCTTCGCGCCCTATAAGTCATCCGTCCCCGACCCGTCGAGTCGTGGGAACAAGAATAATTTTGGCAAGCAGGACCACATACATGGGGATCTTTGGTAATCTGGGCGGCCTGTTCTCGTCGGACATGGCTATCGACCTTGGGACCGCGAACACGCTGGTTTACGTCAAGGGCCGCGGCATTATCCTGAGCGAACCTTCCGTGGTCGCCTATCACGTCAAGGATGGCGTCAAAAAGGTGCTTGCCGTGGGCGAAGATGCCAAGCTGATGCTTGGTCGCACGCCCGGCTCCATCGAGGCGATCCGCCCGATGCGCGAAGGGGTGATCGCGGATTTCGACACGGCCGAAGAGATGATCAAGCATTTCATCCGCAAGGTGCACAAGCGTTCAACCTTTTCGAAGCCCAAGGTCATCGTCTGCGTTCCGCACGGTGCCACCCCTGTCGAAAAACGCGCAATCCGCCAATCCGTTCTGAGCGCCGGCGCGCGCCGCGCGGGCCTGATTGCCGAACCCATTGCAGCGGCCATCGGGGCGGGTATGCCGATTACGGATCCGACCGGCAACATGGTCGTGGATATCGGCGGCGGCACGACCGAAGTGGCCGTGCTCAGCCTAGGCGATATCGTCTATGCCCGATCGATCCGCGTTGGTGGCGACAGGATGGACGAGGCAATCATCAACTATCTGCGCCGCCAACAGAACCTTTTGGTGGGCGAATCCACCGCCGAGCGGATCAAGACCACAATCGGTACCGCGCGCATGCCCGATGACGGGCGTGGCCAATCAATGCAGATCAGGGGTCGCGACCTGCTGAACGGCGTTCCGAAAGAGATCGAGATCAGCCAGGCGCAGGTGGCAGAAGCGCTGTCGGAGCCGGTGCAGCAGATCTGCGAGGCTGTGATGACCGCGTTGGAAACCACCCCGCCGGATCTGGCCGCCGACATCGTTGACCGTGGCGTGATGCTGACCGGTGGTGGTGCCCTGTTGGGCGATTTGGATCTGGCGCTGCGCGAACAGACCGGGTTGGCCGTTTCCATCGCGGATGAAAGCCTGAACTGCGTTGCGCTCGGCACCGGAAAAGCCCTGGAATATGAAAAACAACTGCGCCACGCGATTGACTACGACAGCTGAGGCGCGCACCCTCTGACCCAAGTGTCAACGCAACGGCGCGACATGCACCCGAGGGAGTCCCGTGGCAAAGGACCGATCACAGCGTGACGACTTTACCGCCCCCCTGCGCCGCCTGCTTTTGGGGGTTTTGTTGCTGTGCCTTTTCGGCATCTTTCTGGTCTGGCGGATAGACAGCCCCCGGGTCGAAAGGTTCCGCGCGCACGTCGTAGACGAGGTTGTCCCCTCCATGGAGTGGGCGATGGTGCCGGTAACCGGTGCCATCAACCTTTTCCGGGATTTCCAGAGTTATCAGCGGCTGAGTGAACAGAACCGCGAATTGCGCAGCGAATTGCGGCAGATGCGGGCGTGGAAAGAAGCCGCGTTGCAGCTGGAACAGGAAAATGCGCGCCTGCTCGATCTCAACAACGTACGCCTCGATCCACGCCTGACTTATATCACCGGCGTCGTGATGGCAGACAGCGGTTCTCCTTTCCGGCAATCGGTTCTGCTGAATGTGGGGGCGAGGGATGGCATCGTCGACGGCTGGGCTGCGATGGACGGGATCGGGCTTGTCGGGAGGATATCCGGCGTCGGCGCCGATACCGCGCGGGTGATCCTGTTGACGGATGCCGCCAGCTCGATACCTGCCACAATCCAGCCATCGGGCCAGACGGCTTTGGTGGCCGGGGACAACACCGCCGCCCCCGCAATCGATTTTCTGGAAAACCGAGAACTGGTGCGCCCCGGAGACCGCGTAGTTTCGTCGGGGGATGGTGGCGTCTTTCCCGCTGGTTTGCTGATCGGACAGGTCGCCCAAGACCCCGGAGGTCGCCTGCGGGTCAGGCTGTCTGCGGATTTCGAGCGTCTCGAGTTTCTGCGCGTGCTGCGTTATCATCCGGCCCAGCCGATCTCCGATCCCGGTGGCATCGTGACGCCGGACCGCCCTGCGGCTGCGTTGCAACCAGAGGAGGCCGCGGATGGATAGGCTGTCACCCTCTTATCCGTGGATGATGCGTGCGCTCTATGCCGGGGTGGCCTTGGTCATCTTGTTCTTTCATCTGCTGCCGTTGAACACTTTGCCCTCCAGATGGGCCCCGCCCGATCTGCTGCTCGCCATGACCTTTGCCTGGACATTGCGGCGTCCTGACTATGTTCCGATACTACTCGTCGCCTTTGTAATGCTTATGGCAGATCTTTTATTGCAGCGCCCGCCAGGCCTGCTGTCTGCTCTGACCGTCGGAGCCTGTGCTTATCTGAGGACGATTTCCGCCACGACCCGGGATGCAGGTATTGTCGGCGAATGGATAACCGTGGCCACTGTTCTCACCGCGATAACACTTGGTAATCGCCTCATCCTCGGCCTGACCTCGGTCGAACTGGTTTCGATCTGGCTGGTTACCTTGCAACTTGTTCTGACCATTGCCGCATATCCGCTTGTTGTCTGGGTCAGTCAATCGGTCCTTGGCATAAGGCGGCTGACTGCCGCCGAGACGGAAGCATTGGGAGGTCGCGCATGAAACGCAATCCCAAAGAGCTTGGCCGTATCCACCGCCGATTTTCACGGCGCGCACTGGTCCTTGGCGGGATGCAAGCGGCATTCATCGGCGGGCTGACCATGCGGATGAGACACTTGCAGGTCGAGCAGGCCGACCAGTTCCGTCTTCTGGCCGAGGAAAACCGGATCAACATTCGCCTGATCCCACCGAACCGAGGAGAGATTTTCGACCGCAACGGCAAGATTATCGGTCAGAACTCTCCTTCATATCGAATCGTCATCGTGCGCGAAGACGCCGGAGACGTCGAACAGGTCATTGCCAACCTCTCCAAGCTTATCCCGCTCAGCGAGGAAGAACTGGAACGTGCCCGCGCCGAGATGCGCCGCTCGGCACCTTTCCTGCCAGTGACACTTGCCGATCACGTGACGTGGGAAGATATCTCGAAGGTCGCCATCAACGCGCCCGCCCTGCCCGGCATAACGCCCGAGGTCGGTCTGGCCCGCGCCTATCCCCGCTATGAGGATTTCGCGCATGTTGTAGGCTATGTCGGCCCGGTCAGCGACTATGATCTCAGCCAGATGTCCGATCCGGAACCGGTGCTGCGCATCCCGCGTTTCCAGATCGGCAAGGTGGGCCTGGAGGCCAAGAAAGAAGACATCCTGCGCGGCAAGGCCGGGGCGAAGCGGGTCGAGGTCAACGCAACGGGCCGTATCATGCGCGAGCTTGACCGGCGCGAAGGTCAGGCCGGGGCCGACCTGCAACTTTCGATCGACGCGGACCTGCAACAATACGCACAGGCACGGTTGGCAGGCGAAAGCGCGGCTGCCGTTGTCATTGACTGCGAAACCGGCGATTTGCGAGCCATCGCTTCGGCTCCGAGCTTTGATCCGAACCTGTTCGTCAGCGGAATATCTGTTGCGGACTACCGGGCGCTGACCGAGAACAAATACCGCCCGCTGGCGAACAAGAGCGTTCAGGGCACTTATCCGCCCGGTTCGACCTTCAAGATGATCACGGCGATGGCCGCGCTTGAAGCGGGGATTATCGGTTCCGAGGACACGGTCTATTGTCCCGGTTTCCACAAGGTCGGCAGTCGGCGCTTCCACTGCTGGAAGCGCGGCGGGCATGGGCACATGAACCTGCTCAACTCGCTCAAGCAAAGCTGCGACGTTTATTACTATGACGTCGCACTGAAGGTCGGTATCGACCGGATATCGGAGATGGCCAACAAATTCGGCTTGGGCATCAGGCACGACATTCCAATGTCCGCAGTTGCCGAAGGGCTTGCCCCGAACCAGGAATGGAAATCCCGCGTTCACGGTCAGGAATGGCTGATTGGCGATACGGCGAACTCATCGATCGGCCAAGGCTTCATGCTGGCCTCGCCGCTGCAGTTGGCGGTGATGTCCGCGCGCATCGCCACTGGTCGCGCGGTCACGCCCCGACTCGTCAAGTCCATTGACGGAATGGAACAGCCCTCGGGGGCGGGTGAGGCGCTGGACATCAACCAGAACAACCTTCTTCAGTTGCGCCGGGCTATGTTTGCCGTCTCGAACGACCGGCGCGGTACGGCCTATCGCAGCCGCATCATCGAAGACGCCTTTCGGATGGCGGGCAAGACCGGCACCAGTCAGGTACGCAACATCACCGCTGCCGAACGGGCCGCCGGGGTGATCCGGAACGAGGACCTTCCTTGGGAACGCCGAGACCACGCGCTTTTTGTCTGCTTTGCCCCATTCGAAAATCCCAAGTACGCGGTTTCGGTCGTGGTCGAACATGGCGGTGGCGGATCTAAGGCCGCTGCCCCGGTTGCGCGGGACATCATGCTACAAGCGCTGTACGAGGGAACTCCGCCGCTCGAAGCTTATCCGGTCGCTGATCGCGAACAAATAAAGGAACAGCAGGCAAGGATCGAAAGCGATCAGCGACCTAAGGCACGTCCAGACGAGAAAGATCGTGCATGAGCTATCTTGAGCATTCCGTCAAATCCACGCCCACCGGGTTTCGCAAGTTTCTGTATTTGAACTGGCCGCTTACCCTGTTGTTGGCCAGCGTGGCCAGTGTCGGGTTTCTGATGCTTTACTCGGTGGCGGGCGGTTCATTCACCCCCTGGGCCAAACCCCAAATCGAGCGCTTTGGGCTTGGGTTGGTGGTCATGTTCGTGGTGGCCATGGTCCCAATCTGGTTCTGGCGCAACATGTCAGTTCTGGCTTATCTGGTCTCAATCACACTTTTGGTTCTGGTCGAGATCATGGGCACGGTCGGCATGGGCGCACAGCGCTGGATCGATCTTGGGTTCATGCGGCTGCAACCGTCGGAATTGATGAAGATTACCTTGGTTATGGTTCTTGCGGCCTATTACGATTGGCTGCCCGAGCACAAGACATCACGCCCGCTTTGGGTACTTCTGCCGGTACTTCTGATCCTCTTGCCGACTGCTCTGGTTCTCAAACAACCCGATCTTGGCACGTCGATCCTGCTGCTTGCGGCGGGGGGCGGCCTGATGTTTCTGGCCGGGGTCCACTGGGCCTATTTTGTTGCAGTCATCGCGGCGGGCGTCGGATTGATTTCCACAGTATTCAAAAGTCGGGATACCGACTGGCAACTGCTCAAGGACTATCAGTTCCGCCGCATCGACACCTTTCTGGACCCCTCGACCGATCCCTTGGGTGCCGGATATCACATCACCCAGTCCAAGATCGCATTGGGGTCAGGCGGCTGGAACGGGCGCGGTTTCATGCAGGGTACCCAGTCGCGGCTGAATTTTCTGCCCGAAAAGCACACCGACTTCATCTTCACCACCCTGGCCGAAGAATTCGGGTTCGTGGGCGGCTTTTCGCTTCTGTCCCTTTATACGCTGATACTGGTGTTCTGCCTGGCCACGGCGCTGAAAACAAAAGACCGTTTCTCGTCACTGGTCACGCTCGGAATCTCGCTCAACTTCTTTCTGTTCTTCGCGGTCAACATGTCCATGGTGATGGGCCTGGCCCCCGTCGTTGGCGTCCCGCTGCCGATGGTCAGCTATGGCGGGTCGGCGATGTTGGTTCTGATGGCAGCCTTTGGCATCGTGCAAAGCGCTCACATCCACAATCCCCGATAACCGCCGAAAGCTGTGACTTTGACAATCAATGTGCTTTTCTCCGCCCGCCCTGCCCTTTGGCCAATCTACGAGCCACTGCTGCTTCGGAATCTAAGCGATGCCGGGCTGGATTTCACTCTAAACACACAATTCGACCCTGCCGAAGTCGACTATGTTGTGTATGCCCCCAATGGAGGTTTGCAGGATTTCACCCCGATGACACGCCTCAAGGCGGTTCTGAGCTTATGGGCAGGTGTCGAGACTATCGTGGGAAACAAAACCCTGACGGTGCCGTTGGTGCGGATGGTCGATCATGGCTTGACGCAGGGGATGACAGAATGGGTTGTCGGCCACGTCTTACGGTATCACCTTGGCATGGATGCCCACATTCATGGCCTGAACGGGGACTGGCTGCAGAAGGTTCCGCCACTGGCACAGGATCGTACCGTCTGTATTCTTGGCCTTGGCGCCTTGGGCGAGGCCGCGGCACGAGCGCTGGTGGCCTTGAATTTCGACGTCACCGGTTGGTCTCGTACACTCAAGGAGTTCCCTGGAATCCGTTGTTTCAGCGGAACGGAAGGATTGCATCAGGCGCTTTCGACCGCCGAGATAGCCGTTCTGCTTATGCCGGACACGCCCGCGACGGAAAACACCCTGAATGCGGAAACACTGGCGCTGATGCCCAAGGGCGCCCGGATCATCAATCCCGGCCGCGGCCCGTTGATTGACGACAATGCATTGCTGGCAGCGCTGGACACGGACCAAATCGGTCATGCCACACTTGATGTTTTCCGAACCGAGCCACTGCCCAAGGACCATCCCTATTGGTCACATTCCAAAGTCACAGTAACGCCGCATATCGCCTCGGAAACCCGCCCGGCGACAGCCGCTCAGGTGATCGTCGACAACATCCGTCGCAGCGAATCCGGCGAACCGTTGCTGCATCTGGTGGATCGCGAGGCGGGATACTGACCTCCCGCCCTTTTCTTTTCGTGCAAAACACGGTCGCCAGAGGCGAAATCTGCGCGTTCAGGCAGCGATCAATCCACGCCCCTTGAGCAGGGCATCGACACCCGGCATGCGGCCACGGAACGCCAGATACAACTCTTCTGCCTCTTTCGACCCACCAGTCGACAGAATGTTGTCTTCCAGTGCCTTTGCCTGCTCCCGGTCAAATGCGCCGCCCGCTTCTTCGAAAGCTGAGAATGCGTCCGCATCCATTACCTCGGACCACATGTAGCTGTAATACCCCGAGCTGTATCCGTCCCCTGCAAAGACATGGGCAAAATGCGGCGTGGCGTGGCGCATGCCGATTGCATGAGGCATCCCGAGTTCCGCCAGAACCTCGGCTTGTTTCGCCATCGGGTCGGCTGGGGCCACGCCGTCGTGAAAGGCCAGATCGACAAGCGCAGATGCCACATATTCGACCGTCTGAAAGCCCTGATCAAAATTCGCGGCTTCCAGGACCTTTTTCAGCATCTCGGGCGGCATCGGTTCACCGGTTTCGGCATGGGTCGCGAATTCAGACAGAACTTCGGGCACTTCCAGCCAGTGCTCATAAAGCTGGCTGGGCAATTCCACGAAATCCCGCGCGACCGACGTTCCCGAAATGCTCTCATAGGTCACATTCGACAAGATCTGGTGCAAGGCATGGCCGAATTCGTGAAACAGCGTGCGTGCATCGTCATAGGACAAGAGGGCCGGATCGCCTTTGGCGAAGTTGCAGACATTGATGACCACAGGCGCTTGCGTTTTGGGGAATATCGCCTGTTGCCGCATCGCGCTACACCACGCGCCCGACCGTTTCG
The DNA here is from genome assembly GCF_059613285.1 of Ruegeria sp. BHSB058. Classification (NCBI taxonomy): domain Bacteria; kingdom Pseudomonadati; phylum Pseudomonadota; class Alphaproteobacteria; order Rhodobacterales; family Roseobacteraceae; genus Ruegeria; species Ruegeria sp. BHSB058. The sequence goes on from NZ_JBXWSF010000076.1 coordinate 9,243, forward strand.
AGCCCCGCGCGAAATAATCCCCGATGAACACCGCGATGTGTTGCCCGCCCCGCGTCACTTCCCATGCGCGGCAATCGGGATGATAGAGTGGGACGTCCAGCGGGCGAAATTCCAGACCGAACAGGCGGTTCGCGCAAGCAAACGCGGCCTCGATCATCCGATCGAGTTGCAGATATGGCTTGAGCGCGGCCTCATCCAGATCATGTTCGGCCTTGCGCCGCTTTTCCGCGTAATAGCGCCAGTCCCACGGCTCTAGCTCTCCATTGATTCCGTCGGCCTGCATCATGTCGGTCAACACCTTGGTATCCGCCTCGGCCCGCGCCTTGGCCGGCTCCCAAACCTGCATCAGCAAGTCACGCACACGCTCGGGTGTGCGGGCCATCTCGGTTTCCAGCTTGTAGGCCGCGAAGTTGTCATATCCGAGCAACCGGGCGCGTTCTTCGCGCAGCTTTAGGATCTCGGTCGCAAGAGCCCGGTTGTCGGTTTCCCCGCCATTGGCCCCGCGAGCGACCCAAGCGCGATAAGCCCTCTCGCGCAGATCGCGGCGCGGTGTGAACTGCAGGAAGGGCGCGATCAGAGACCGCGACAAAGTGACGACCGGTCCTTCCACGTTTTTTTCCTTGCCCGCCTCACGTGCAGCACTGACGACAAATTTCGGCAATCCTTCGAGATCGTTTTCGGAAAGCGGCATGAACCAGTCGCGCTCATCCGCCAGAAGGTTTTGGGTAAAGGCCGTACCAAGTTCGGCAAGCCGGGACTTGATTGCCTTCATCCGAACGTCATCCGCACCTTCCAACGCGGCCCCTGCCCGGATAAAGCCGCGATGGGTCAGCATCAGAACCCGCTGTTGTTCGTCGGTCAGGTTCAACTCGTCCCGCTGATCCCATACGGCGGCCACACGACGAAACAACGTCTTGTTTGACGAAATCTCGGAAAAATGCGCAGCCAGCCTGGGTGAAAAGGCCCGCTGCAACTCTTCGCGTTTCGGGTTGCTGTCCGCCCCGGCAACGGTGAAAAACACGCCGAGCACCTTGTCGACAAGATCCCCAGCCGCCTCTAGCGCCTCGACCGTGTTGGTAAAACTCGGCGCTTCTGGGTCGGAGGCAATTGCTCCGATCTCGGCCTTGTGGGCGGCCAGAGCCTGCTCAAGCGCGGGTTCGAAATCGTCATCTTTGATGTCGTCAAAGGGGGCGATTTCGAATGGGGTCTGCCAGTCGGCAAGGATCGGGTTGGTCATGAATGTCTCCTTTGCTGGTCAAGCTAGGTTCGCGCGTCGGATTGGTCCAGAGGTGCGACACTCAAAACAGCACGCATTGTCATATGTCCGGTTGCGATACAGCTGCAACAAAAGCAGGTTGATCCAAACGGGAGATACGACATGACCAGAACCGACCGACACCGCGGCCCCATGACTACTGCCATTCACGCTGGCGAAAGGCCGGACGCGGCCACAGGCGCTTCGGCCCCGGCACTGCACATGAGCTCGACCTTCGTGACCGATCAGGTGGCGGGGTTCTCGGCTCATGATCTGGAAGAAGGAACCGGGGGATATCTGTATTCCCGCTGGAACAACCCCACTGTCGCAATGCTGGAAGCCAAGATTGCCGCCATGCAAGGAACCGAGTCCTGCCTGTGTCTGGCATCGGGCATGGCCGCCGCATCGGCCATTTTCTTCACGTTCCTCTCGGCAGGGGACCATATTGTCATCTCGGATGTCTCTTATGCCGGAGTAGCGGAACTGGCACGCGACACACTGCCCCGGATGGGAATCGAGGTGACGGCAGTGAACATGTCCGATCTGGAAGCCGTCGCAGCAGCTATCCGTCCAGACACGAAACTGATCCACACTGAAACCCCGGTCAATCCGATCGGGCGGCTGACCGATCTGGCGGCCGTTTCGCAACTCGCCAAGGGAGCAAATGCATTGCTGAGCTGCGACGCTACATTTGCTTCACCCTTGGGCATGGATGCGGCAGGACTGGGCGTCGATCTGGTGATGCACTCGATCACGAAATATATAGGCGGACATGGCGACGCAGTCGGTGGCGCGGTGGCCGGGTCTGCCGATCTGATCGGACGCATGCGCGCCGAGGCAGCCATTCACCATGGCAGCGTATTGTCGCCCTTCAACGCATGGCTGATCGCACGAGGGGCGGCAACCCTTCCACTGCGAATGAAGGCGCACCAAATGGGCGCACAGGCTGTTGCGGAATGGCTGGATACCGATCCGCGCGTGACCAAAGTGATCTACCCCGGCCTTCCGTCGCACCCGCAGGCGGAACTGGCCGCACGACAGATGCGCAACATGTCAGGCATGATCTCGTTCCAGGTTGGGGATGCCGCCACTGGGCGGCGCATGGCACAACAGATGATCGACCGGTTGGAAGTGATCCATTATGCGGTATCTCTGGGCCATCACCGGTCGCTGATTTTCTGGATGGAAACAGCAGGTCTGATGGAGACATCATTCCGTCTTGAGGGCGCGCAATTGGAGGCCTATAGCGCCTATGCCGGCGACGGAGTCTTTCGCCTGTCGGTGGGATTGGAAGATACCGAGGATCTGATTGCGGACCTTGATCGCGCACTGGGGTAGGATAAGGGTTCGCCCGTCAGTCGCTTGACCCGCAAACCGGACAATCGGCGCGCTTGCCAAGCGTGATCTTGCGGGATTCGCCGTAAAGCGCGTCATAGATCAGCATCTCGCCGATCAAGGGGGCACCTGCCCCGGTGATCAGTTTGACTGCTTCCACCGCCATCATTGACCCGACAACCCCCGGTAACGGCCCGATTACACCGGCTTCGGAACACGACGGAGCAAGGCCGGCAGCCGGAGCTGCGGGGAAGATGCACTGATAGCAAGGACCGTTTTTCGCGGGGTGGAATACGCTAAGTTGCCCCTCCCACTGTGCCAGCGCCCCCGAGATCAGAGGCTTGCCCAGCGCCACTGCGGTGCGATTGGCCAGATATCGGGTGTCAAAATTGTCGGTGCCATCGAGGATAAGATCATAGTCGCCAAACAGCTCCTGCGCGATCTCTTCGGTCAGGCGGCGATGATAGGGGCGCACAACGACATTGGGATTTTGCGCCTCCATCGCGGATTGTGCGGAAAACACCTTGGGCGTTCCGATATCGGCGTCCCTGTGGATCACCTGGCGTTGCAGGTTGGCATTCTCGACCACATCGTCATCGATCACGCCTATGGTTCCCACCCCGGCAGCCGCAAGGTATTGCAACGCGGGTGCGCCCAGCCCCCCGGCACCAATCACAAGAACTTTGGCGTGTTTCAGTTTTTTCTGCCCGGGTCCGCCAAGTTCGCGCAAAACAATGTGGCGGGCATAGCGCTCCAGTTCACTGTCGGAAAACTTGCCCTGTGGCACCGGTGTCTCCTCTGAGGGGTTCGCAGCAGCCCTCCTGTGCAATACCGAAAGAAGGCGGGCATAGACAAGCGCCAGAACAACCATCCCACCCAGAATGAGCCAAAGCGCCGGCGACTTTCCTGTCGCTTCGCGCAAACCATGGCCGTCCGGCAAAAGGAATTGTATCAGCAAAACGCCGGTGAACAGGATGCCAACCGGGATCAGCCGCGCCGTGCGTGACACCCCCATAGCGAAACCAAGCCCCCACAACGCGGCGGCAACAACCAGAACCAAAAGCATCAGCCGCGCCCCGTCGACCCAAAGCCGCCTGCACCGCGCGTGGTATCCGACAGCGCCTCGGCCAACTCAAAACGCGCCTGCAGCACCGGGGCCACCACCAGTTGCGCGATCCTGTCGCCATGGGCGATCTCGAACCGTTCCTGCCCGGCGTTCAGAACGATTACGCCAAGTGGCCCGCGATAGTCGCTGTCGATAGTACCCGGCGTATTGGGCAGGGTGATCCCATGCTTGAGTGCCAGCCCCGATCGTGGCCGCACCTGCACCTCGAATCCTTCGGGTATCTCGATCCTCAAACCCGTCGGCACCAACGCACGCTGCCCCGGCTCCAGCGTGATGACGCCCCGGTCGGGCAGATTGGCGCGGACATCGGCACCCGCGGCGCCCACTGTTTCGTATGACGGCAACGCCACATCGGGATCAGCGCCTTCGTCCCGGATCACACGGATTGCCACCATTTCCACGCCCCTCGCTATTTCGCTTCAAATTGGTCACTCAAGGCAAACTCACTCGGTCAGTGCCGCCGCTATCCGTTGAGCCAGTTGTACCGCAACCGCGTCCTTGCCCATCCGTGGCCATTCCTCGGCCCCTGCGTCCGTGATCAGAACAACAGCGTTTTCGGTTCCCCCCATGATCCCGGTTGCGGGGCTGACATCGTTTGCCACGATCCAGTCGCACCCCTTGCGAGCCCGTTTGGCGGTTGCGTGCTCGATCACATTATCGGTTTCCGCAGCAAATCCCACAACCAGTCCGGGTCTGCCCGTCTGCATCTGCGATACGCGTTTGAGGATGTCGGGATTCTCGGCAAAGTCCAGAACCGGTAATCCATCGCGGCTTTTCTTCAACTTGCGGTCCGAGGCGCTTGCCATCCTCCAATCCGCCACTGCCGCAGCAAAAACTCCGGCATCAACTGGCAAGGCTGCGTCCACCGCCTCCGACATCTCCTGCGCCGTCTGAACCCGTATCACCTGAACCCCAGCGGGCGGCGGAACCTCGGCAGGACCAGTCACGAAAACCACCTCGGCCCCCAAAGCCGCCAGCGCCCGTGCGACGGCTGTTCCCTGCGCCCCAGAAGATCGGTTGGCGATGTATCGAACGGGGTCGATCGGTTCGTGCGTCGGCCCGGACGTCACCAGTATCCGCTTGCCCATTAGAGGGCCGTTGCCCAGCGCCTGATCGATTGCGGACACGATCTCCATCGGCTCCGCCATGCGACCCGGCCCGTATTCGCCGCAGGCCATGTCGCCTTCGTTCGGACCGACGAAACTGATCCCGTCCGCAGCGAGGAGCGACCGGTTGCGTTGTGTCGCGGGATGGCCCCACATACGCACGTTCATCGCGGGAGCCAACAAGACCGGCGTGTCTGTCGCCATCAGAAGGGTCGAGGCCAGATCGTTCGCCAGACCCGCCGCCATCTTGGCCATCAAATCTGCAGTCACTGGAGCAACAACCACCAAATCGGCTGAACGGGACAGCTGAATATGGCCCATCTCGGCCTCATCCGTCAGATCGAACAAATCGCCATAGACTTTCTCGCCAGCCAAAGCCGAAACCGACAACGGGGTTACGAATTCTTCACCGGCCTTTGTAAGCACCGGTGTCACTGACGCACCTCGCTCACGAAGACGCCGGATCAGGTCGAGCGACTTATAGGCAGCAATCCCGCCCCCGATGATCAGCAAGATACGTTTCGACGCCAGCATTCCCAGCCTCTCTCACAATCCGGACGGCCCTGACATTAGGCAAGAGCCTTGGCATGTGCCAGCGGATAATCAGTGCAAGCCTAGTCCTCTTTCCGGAAAACCTCGCAAGGGTCGTCACGCTTTGCCGCCGGGCTGTCGATCACTGCATCAAACGTGCCGCCTATCACCCCGTCTTCGGATTGTCCCAACGCAAACACGCGCAGTCCCGGCTCCATCCTGGTCAGAAATATGGGAATTCCCTGATCTTTGCGGGCGTGCCCGTTGCCGGTGATGACGGCAACCGGACCTCCGGTTTCCTCGATTGCCCTCAAGATCGCCCTCGTCAGAACTGCATCTCGCAGGCGCTGAATTGCAACAAGGTTTGGCAGCATCTCGGGCGGCATCGCATCGCAATGGACCGCCTGCTGATCGGCTTCGCGGGCCGCTTGTTCATCGGCTGGCAAAGGTATCGTCAAACCATATCGTGCGGCGTCCGCGCCCATGGCCGCCACCACGCCACTTTCCATCGCAGCCTGAGCGGCCTGTCGCGGAACCAGTCCGCCATAGACCGGCGCCCCCGCCGAAGCCTTGAACACGGGGAGGTACATTGACAGCGGCGGCCAGCCGAGTTCAGCCCATTTCAGCGTTGTCGCCAACCGCTCAGGGTCAGACACCGCCTGTGCCGTGACCCGCCCCGCGCCTTCTTCGGTCAGCATTTCCCAGACTACCGCCTTGGGTTTGATCGCCGCGACGGCTTCGGCTTGACGCAGATGATGGTGCCGGTTGTCGTGGGTTTCGCCAAGCAGAACAACGTCGGCCTGCTGCATCTGTTCCAGCACGTCCGCCGGAATTGAATCAGACGCCAAAGCCGCCCCAAACGGAGCGGTCAGAAATGCCACACAGGCACCAATCAGAATCGAAATATGTCTCATGCGAGGAAGTGTTGCACCTCGCGCGATTGCGCTTCAAGGCACTTGCGCATCTTGGCAAAGGCTGCGGCTTCCAATTGTCGCACGCGCTCTTTGGACAAGTTCAATTCCTGCCCAAGACTTTCAAGCGTGCGCGCCGGTTCGCGCAACTTGCGTTCGCGCACTATGAACCGCTCGCGCTCGTTCAGATCCTGCATCGCAGTTACAAGCCATTCACGCAATTGTCGGGTATCGTGTCTGTTTTCAACCGCTTCCGCCGCCTGTTCGCGTTCATCTTCCAGCGTGTCTATCCACTCGCGCCCCTCGTCTTCAGCGGACTGCACGGCGTTCAGAGAGAAATCCGAACCCGACAGCCGCCCCTCCATCATCTCGACATCGCGAAGGGGAACGCCGATCTCGGCCGCGATCAACTGATGCAACTGGTGTTTGTCCAGCGCAACACCATCGTTCACCGCTTCCCGTTCCAGCCGCGCCTGAACCCGCCGCATGTTGAAGAACAGGGATTTTTGTGACGAAGTAGACCCGGTACGCACCATCGACCAGTTGCGCATGACATAGTCCTGAATGCTGGCTTTGATCCACCAGACCGCATAGGTGGAAAAGCGTACGCCACGGTCAGGATCGAATTTGTCGGCGGCCTTCATCAGACCAAGCCCGGCCTCCTGGATCAGGTCATTCATCGGCGCGCCATAACGTTTGAACTTTGCAGCCATCGAAATGGCCAACCGCATGTAGGCATTGATCAAGCGGTGCAGCGCCTCAACATCCCGTTCGTCGCGCCAAGCATAAGCCAGACGCAGTTCCGTTTCGGCGTCCAGAAGTTCCGCCTTCATGGCCTGTCTGGAAATCGACAGTTCTTGCGGGTTGTCCAGTGCCATGCATCTCTCCCAATTTGCAGGCTCGGGGTTGGTCTTGTCATGCTTTGATACGGTCGATACGCAGGACAAAACCAAGTGGATCACTAGAAAGGTAATAAAAGTGCATCCCAGTTTAACCTTAATTCTTGGAGGCGCAGCTTCGGGGAAATCAGCATTTTCCGAGCAACTCGTTGTTTCAACTAAGAAAACTCGCGTTTATTTCGCCACATCACAAGTGTTTGATGAAGAGATGCGCCTAAAAATTGAGCAACATATTGCACAACGCGGCGATGGCTGGACCACAATCGAATCTCCCTTGGATCTGGAACCCCACCTTTCCAAGCTGACTTCAGATCAGGTCTGCCTGATTGACTGCGCGACCATGTGGCTCACAAACCACCTGCTTGCCGAAAACGATCTGGAACAGGCAACGGCGAACCTTCAGGTCGCTTTGCGAAACTGTGCTGCACAGGTAGTCATCGTCAGCAATGAAGTCGGTCAAGGCATCGTGCCCGACAACGCGCTGGCGCGGCGGTTCCGGGAAGCGCAAGGGCGGCTCAACATCGCCTTGGCCGCGCAGGCCGATCTGGTGGTTCAGGTCACCGCAGGATTACCTACGGTCTTGAAAGGGCGATTGCCGTGACCCGGTTGCACCTCGTTCGCCACGGCCCGACCCACGCCAAAACAATGGTCGGCTGGTCCGACCTTCCCGCCGACTTGAGTGATCACGCGGCAATTGCGCGTCTGGCCGCGCATCTTCCCCAAGACGCCCTGGTGATTTCCTCCGACTTATCCCGCGCTGCTGATACCGCGAGCGCCATTCAGGGCCCACGACGACGGTTACCGCATCATGCCGGTCTTCGGGAGATCAATTTCGGTACCTGGGAGTTGCGATCACATACCGAGATCGAAGCCGAAGACCCCCATCTGGCCCGCGCGTATTGGGACTTTCCGGGCGATGTTCGCCCTCCGCAGGGAGAAAGCTGGAACGAGGTACGTGCGCGGGTGGACAATACCATCGATGCGTTGATTTCAACCCATCGGGCGCGCGATCTGATCATCGTGGCCCATTTTGGCGTCATACTCAGTCAGGTGCAGCGCGCATTGGAGATCAATGCAGAAGAGGCTTTTGGCCACCGGATCGACAACCTGTCCGTCACAGAGATCATCAGGTTGGACACCGGATGGTCGGTAGGGCGGATCAATCACCTGCCGTGATGACGCCACTCACAAATGATCGTTTTCTGATCGTTGAAACCACGAATAACGTCAACGCATGACATATGATCTTTTCATCGGTGACCGGCTGTTTTCCAGTTGGTCCCTTCGCGGATGGTTGATGCTTGAGAAATTCGGTATCCCCTATCGCTCGCACATTGTTGGCCTTTATTCCGGCACTATGGCCGCGGATATGCAGCCGCTGGCCCCTGCCCGACTTGTCCCGGCTCTTCGATTGCCGGATGGAACGATAGTAGGGGAAAGCCTGGCCATAGCAGAGACACTGGCCGAAAATCATCCGGATGCGGGCCTTTGGCCAGATGATCCGGCTGCGCGCGCCACGGCCCGGTGGCTTTGCGCTGAAATGGCAGCCGGATTTCATACGCTGCGAAGTGAATGCCCAATGCAGCTGAAGCATTGCTTCAAGGGCTTCGTGCCGTCGTCTGGAACCTTAGCGGACGTGGATCGCGTTCAGACACTTTGGGCGCATGCCCGTTCGGTATCTGGCTGCGATTCCGGCCCCTTGTTCGGCAACTATTCGTTGGCGGATGTATTCTATACTCCGGTAGCCGCGCGCATCATTGGATATGGCCTGCCGGTTTCGGCTGGCAATCGTGAGTATTGCCTCGAACTGCTCAAGGATATCTCTTTGCGGCAATGGCGCGCGATGGGTCTTACGGTTCGATATGAGCCATTTCCCTATTCCAAGGATCTGCCGACCGAATCATGGCCCGTTGGGGGTGAATTGCAGGCCAAGACCGTTGAAACCGGCCCCCCGATCAACTCGGTTTGCCCTTATTCCGGCGAACCTGTGACGCATTTCCTTGAGCTGGAAGGGAAGCGATGGGGCTTTTGCAATCGCTTTTGCCGCGACAAAACCGTCGCCGATCCGCACGCCTGGCCCAAATTCGTGGACATGGTCGGTCGTCAGTCATGGTAGGCTTTAACCATTCTTAAACTCAAATGACGCTAGCAATCTCCTGTTAACCATGAGCAGGAGAAATATGGTCGCCCGCGCCCACACCGTCGCGTTTCAAGGCGTCGAGGCCCGCCCGGTCGAGGTGCAGTGCGCCGTCACGCCGGGTCTGCCCGCGTTTTCCATCGTCGGGCTGCCGGACAAAGCGGTCTCCGAAGCCCGTGACCGGGTGCGCAGCGCGCTTAGTTCGATGGCCATTGCGTTGCCATCCAAGCGGGTGACGATCAACCTGTCACCCGCCGACCTGCCCAAGGAAGGCAGCCATTTCGACCTGCCCATCGCCATGGCGCTTTTGGCCGCGCTGGAAATCATCCCACACGATGCGGTCGAGGGCGCGGTGGCGTTGGGTGAGTTGTCGCTGGACGGCGCACTGATGCCGGTCGTCGGAGCCCTGCCCGCCGCCATGACTGCCGCCGAACATGACCGCATTCTGCTTTGCCCGCGCGCCTCCAGCGCCGAGGCAGCCTGGGTTGGGGCCACGCAGGTGATCGGGGCAGATACATTGGGCGCGGTCGTCCGGCACTTTTCCGGCCAGTCACCCTTGCCCGAGGCCCAACCGGGAGAGGTTGACTTGTCTCCCTGTCCCCGCGACCTGCGCGACGTGAAAGGACAGGAACGAGCTAAACGTGCGCTTGAGATCGCCGCCGCCGGGCGGCACCATCTGATCATGATCGGCACGCCCGGCTCGGGAAAATCCATGCTTGCCGCACGCATTCCTGGAATACTACCGCCATTGACCGCCGCCGAGGCGCTGGAAACCTCGATGATCCAGTCCTTGTGCGGACTACTGGATGAGGGTGGGATCAGCCGGACCCGCCCCTTTCGAGAACCGCACCATACCGCTTCGATGGCCGCCATCGTTGGTGGTGGCAAAGGGGCGAAACCGGGCGAGATTTCGCTGGCCCATAACGGCGTTCTGTTCATGGATGAGTTTCCAGAGTTTCCGCGCACCGTTCTGGAGACCCTGCGCCAGCCAATCGAAACCGGCGAGGTCATGGTTGCCCGTGCCAATGCGCACGTGAAGTATCCCTGCCGTTTCATGCTGGTGGCCGCCGCGAACCCATGCAAGTGCGGGTATCTGACCGATCCCGGTCGGGCCTGTGCCCGTGCGCCTAATTGCGGCGACGATTATCTGGGGCGCATCTCCGGCCCACTGATGGACCGCTTTGATTTGAGGATGGAAGTGCCACCGGTCGGGTTCACGGATCTCGATCTGCCGCCTTCGGGTGACAGTTCCGCTACCGTGGCCATTCGGGTCGCGGCCGCGCGCGAGGTGCAGGCTCAGCGCTTTCGCGACCATCCACGGATCAGGCAGAACGCCGATGTCGAAGGCAAGACTCTGGAACAGATCGCTAC
>NZ_JBXWSF010000077.1:0-19752 GCF_059613285.1 Ruegeria sp. BHSB058
GTCTTTCCCTCGCCCTGAATCTCGCCCGCAAGGCCCAGCCACATCTGGGTCTGGCCGATCAGGTCCAGCGCGGTATTGGCCAGCGCGATGTCTTCTTCCAGTACCGGTGCGTGGCCACACCACTCGCTGACGCGGTGGCCAAGGATCAGGGTATTGTCCCCCATCCTCAGCAGGAATTGCAGAAAGGCTTCGTCGCGGGTCATCACATCGCCCCCACTTCATCGGGGATGTCAAAGAAAGTCGGGTGGCGATAAATCTTCGATTCCGACGGCTCGAACAGCGGACCCTTGTCGCCGGGCGCAGTGGCGCTGATATGCCGAGCCTCGACCACCCAGATCGAAACGCCTTCGTTACGGCGAGTATAGACGTCGCGGGCGTTCTTGATTGCCATTTCTGCGTCCGGCGCGTGCAGGCTGCCTACGTGACGGTGGCTCATGCCGTGCTGGCCGCGAATGAAGATTTCCCACAGGGGCCATTCGTTTTTCATGATCAGTTCTCCTCCTGGCTGGGCGCGGGGTGTGAAACCGGTGGCTGAAAACCGGGCGCCTCGCGCTGCAGATCGTCCATTTCGTTACTCGGCTGCCACCTTGGCGGCAGCTTTCTTGCGGGCATGTGCCAGCAACCCATCGCGGACCCACTCGCCATCGTCCCAGGCCTTACGGCGCGCAGCCATGCGATCGACGTTGCAGGGGCCGTTGCCCTTGAGCACGTCGAAGAATTCGGACCAGTCGGGGTCAGAAAAATCGTAGTGGCCACGTTCTTCGTTCCACTTGATGTTCGAATCCGGCAGGTCGAGGCCCAGATATTCGATCTGGGGAACGGTCTGATCCACGAACTGTTGGCGCAACTCGTCGTTGGTCTTGACCTTGATCTTCCAGGCCATCGATTGCTCGGAATGCACCGACTCCTTGTCGGAGGGACCGAACATCATCAGTGCCGGGAACCACAGACGGTTGACCGCGTCCTGCGCCATCTTCTTTTGCTCGGGCGTACCAAAAGCCATCGCCATGATCGCGGAATACCCCTGACGCGCGTGAAAGCTCTCTTCCTTGCAGATGCGGACCATCGCGCGGCTGTAGGGGCCATAGGACGTACGCTGCAGCGCCACCTGATTGATGATCGCCGCGCCGTCGACAAGCCAGCCCACAGCGCCGATATCGGCCCAGTTCAGTGTGGGGTAATTAAAGATCGACGAGTATTTCATCCGACCCTCGTGCAGCAGTCGGATCAGTTCGTCCCGGCTTTCGCCCAGGGTCTCGGCGGCGGAGTAGAGGTAGAGGCCGTGGCCCGCCTCGTCCTGCACCTTGGCCAGCAGGATCGCCTTGCGCTCCAGCGTTGGCGCGCGGGTGATCCAGTTGCCTTCTGGCAACTGGCCCACGACCTCGGAATGAGCGTGCTGGCCAATCTGACGGATCAGAGTACGGCGGTAATCATCCGGCATCCAATCCCGCGGTTCGATCTTGATGTCGTTGTCGATCTTGTCCTGAAAGGCGCGTTCCTGTTCGGACATTTCCTCGCGCGATTTCACCCCTGACGAGGCGGTCTTGATCATCTGTGCATACATCTGGGCTCTCCTCCCTTACACACGTTCAAGGATCAGGGCCGCGCCCTGACCAACTCCGACGCACATGGTGCACAGCGCATAGCGCCCGCCGGTGCGTTTCAACTGATAGGCGGCGGTCATCACCAAACGCGCGCCTGACATGCCCAAAGGGTGACCGATTGCAATGGCCCCGCCGTTGGGATTGACATGGGGTGCGTCATCGGCCACGCCAAGCGCCCGCAAGGTGGCGAGACCTTGCGATGCAAAGGCTTCATTCAATTCTATCACATCCATCTGCTCGATGGTGAGTCCTGCGCGGGCCAAAATCTTACGGCTTGCAGGTACTGGGCCGATGCCCATGACACGCGGTTCCACACCCGCTACCGACATGCCGACGACACGCGCGATCGGGGTCAGTCCGTTCTTGGTCGCTGTGGCTTCGTTGGCCAGCAGGATCGCCGCGGCACCATCGTTGACACCCGAGGCGTTGCCAGCCGTTACCGTCTTGTCGGGGCCGTTGACGCCCTTGAGGCCGGACAGTTTTTCCGCGCTCGTACCGGGGCGGGGATGTTCGTCGGTATCCACAACGATCAGCTCACCCTTGCGCTGCGGAATGGTGACCGGGGTGATTTCCTCCCGGAACACCCCGGCCTCATGCGCCGCGGCCCAGCGCGCCTGGCTGCGTGCGGCAAATTCATCCTGATCTGAACGGCTGATCTGATAATCTTCGGCAACGTTGTCGGCGGTTTGCGGCATCGAGTCGGTTCCGTACATCTCGTGCATCTTCCGGTTCACGAACCGCCAGCCGATAGTGGTGTCGTAGACCGCGTTTGACCGGGTAAAGGCGCTGGTCGCCTTTGGCATGACGAATGGAGCGCGCGACATGCTTTCGACACCGCCGGCCACCGCCATGTCATAGTCGCCTGCCTTGATCGCACGGGCCGCCATGCCAACCGCGTCCATACCGCTGGCGCACAAGCGGTTGATCGTGGTGCCGGGTACATCGACAGGAAGCCCCGCCAGCAGCGCCGCCATGCGGGCGACGTTGCGATTGCTTTCACCGGCCTGGTTGGCATCGCCATAGATCACGTCATCAAGGCTGGCCCAATCCACCTGCGGGTTGCGCGCCTTCAGGGCTGCCAGTGGGATGGCGGCCAGATCGTCGGTGCGAACCTGGGACAGAGCGCCACCATAGCGCCCGATCGGGGTACGTTGAGCGTCGCAGATGAAAGCGTCCATGCGTCAGAAACTCCAGTCTTACGTAGGTCGTCATTAAGTGACCGCTTGGTCGGGTAATACGCCTGGAAATGATTCGCGGCAAGAGAAATGTAACGTGTTCACAGCTTTTTTGAGAATTCGGTAACATGTCAGTGGAAGCAAACAGAAAAGGCCTGCCTGACGGCAGGCCTTGTGAATCTTGGGTATTCCCTTGACTCAAGCCATTTCGGCTTCGCCCAGCACCTTGCGTGCTACGCGGAAACATTCCAAGGCCTGTGGGACACCACAGTATATGCCTACGACATGGATGATTGCCCGAATCTCGTCCTTGGTGACGCCGTTGTTGATCGCGCCTTTACAATGGATTTCCCATTCGTGCATCTTGCCCAAGGCTCCGATCATGGACAGGTTCATCATTGACCGGGTCTTGGCGTCGATAACATCGTCACCCCAGCCAAAGCCCCAGCACCACGCGGTCATCGCTTCCTGAAAGGGGCGGGTGAAGTCATCTGCGGCGGCGAGGTTCTTTTCCACATACTCCGCGCCCAGCGTCGCTTTGCGTTGTTCCAACCCCTTCAGGAACAGGTCTTCGTCAAACATGTCATTCATTCGTCGTCTCCGTATTGTGCAACATGGTCTCGGCAAACCGGCCCGTGCGGGTGCGGTGTTCGGCACCATGTTCCTCGGCTTCACTCCCGGCGTCCAGAGTGTCGATGCGCAGGCCGGCGTGGCGATAGACCGGCACGTCGGCCTTGCTCATTCCGCGCAGACGGGCGGCAATCGCGTGTTTCTTACTGACTTGATGGGGTTGAAAGTTGTCGAAGTCGCGTGGTGTAAGGCGTTGATCTTTAATAAGATCACCATCCGTAATCGCAGCATCGAACAGGTCTTGTCCACGCTCGGTCCTGCAGATCACACCGTTGAAACCGGCATCCTCTCCGGTTGGAGACCCTCCGGGCCAGATATCGGCAGCAGCCAAGTCGGCTGCTTCGCCAATGGCGTCTGGGCACAGTTTGCAGCGGGTCTGAATGCCCCATCCGGCTTCGTCCGCCCACATATCCAGATAGGTTTTCTCGAACGCGCGTCCGTCCTTGGTTTCGATCCGGGTCGGCCCCGGATTGCCATAGCCGCGATAGCGGAACAGGGTCAGGTCGTCTTCGGTCAATCCGTATTCGTTCAGTATGGTTTGGCTTTTTCTCAGATCCGAGGCGCCGCCGCAGACCATGACCAGCATCGCGACCAGCATTTTGTCAATTCTCGGGTCGGTTTTTGCACGCTCCCGGATAGCACCCGCGTCACAAGGTTTTGCAATGATTGCAAATGGTTGCTGCCTGTCCAGTGCGATATTCAAGCCGGCCAGAGTGTCGCTGGGACCATAGCGGGAACCGGCGCGAGCGACGACGGCTTCGGGCGTCTCGCTGATTACCCATTTACTGCGCATCGGGGCGTCCGGGTCGGCGGCGCAATGCAGGATGAACCGGGCGCGTCCTGTTCGCAAAAGCCATGAACCAAGGGCGGTTAGTACACCCCCCGTGGCGGCGCGAAACCTTGTGTCAGGATTACCGGCCCATGCGCGGGTCATAGAGGTATAACCGCCCCAGATCGCGTCCTGATATGGCGCGCCAGAACCGTCTGCGCTGCAGGTTGCGCCGGGGCAGGCGGTGAGAATTTCGTAATCTTTTTCAATATCTTCCGCCATCTGTACAGGCCGCAATCTGCCTTCTGGTGTCATCATCATGACCCACCGTTCCGGTGCGATGGACTGGCACAGGCCGCAGCCGATGCAGAGGCCGGTTTCGACTACTTCGCGGATGGATTTTGGGTGTCGCATCAGGCGGTTAGCCGGTGATTGTACAAGTGGTCATAGTGCGGCTTCATCCGGCGATGCACCTGTTTGACCCGGTCGGGGGCGTCGTTGATGGAGATATGCTTGCGGGGTTGCGGTGTCAGGCCGGTGGACTTGGCCAGATTGCCGTGGAACGAGCCGCCGTCCCACCAGCTGTGAGCCGAGGGATCGCCGCCCGCCTTCCATGTCAGGGCTTTTTCGATGAATGGTATCCCCATGGAATTACAGAATTTTTCTGTAATCACATGTGGGTTTTCCAGCAGGTCGTCGCTGTCGATCACCGGGGGCGGGGCGCCGTTCAGGGCGGTCAGCAGGTCGAACAGGGCCCGCTGTTCGGGAAAACCGACCTCGCCCTCGGCAAAGTCCGGCCATTGCTTGTACATCGAGGTGATCGTCTTGGCCGGGTCACGGATCAGGAAGGCGTGAGTGAAGTGCGAGAGAAACTCGGCATTCCACATGTGATTGATATAGTGAGGAAAATCCTTGATGAAAACCGGACCTTTGCGGGCGCGGTCCTGAACGTCTTCCCAGACGCTTTCGAGGGTCAGGCCCGGTGTCGTCTTGTCGCCGGGCTGGAAGCGGTGCCACAAAGGTTCGTCGCCCTGATACCATGCTTCGCCAAACGGTTCGTGCAAGCAATCCAGATCGCCGCGCTGGCGCATCATCCATTCAAAGGCGGTCGAGGTTGAGCGGGGGACGGCCCAGAGGGCAATGATTTTGTGCATTTTGTACCGGTTCCAAAGGCTATGGTGAGCGAAATGTACAAGTCGTTCTGGCGGTCAAAGCCGCCTGAGCAACCGCCCGCGCGGCGTCTCGGGCGCGATTCCGAGCGACTTGAAGATGCGCCAGTAAAGCGCGATGTCGTGGCCGATCACCGGTTTGCCGAGCGCCGATTCCAGCTTGTCCGCCAGATGCAGCGGGCGTTGCGGCAAACCGCCAGGGCCCGTTCGGAAATTGCACATTCCGTTAATCAGGATCGCGTCTGCCTGCGGGGCCTTGTCGGCGACATATTCGAAACTTTTGAGGGCCAGATCACCGTCGAACACCCAGCGGTATGAATTGACCTCTTCCTGACTGGCGAACCAGCCCTGATCGTGAAAATTGCCGGCCCAGAGGACATCGAACCCGGCCTCGCGCAGGAACCCGACGGTACCCTGCCACCATTCCGGCCAGTGATAGGCGGCGTTCAGCGCCACCTTTTCCACGTTCATCTCGCGCAGCGCCTCGACCATGGCGTATCCGGCCATGTGAAAGCGGGTGCCGTATTTGTCGGAGAGGTCCTGACAATGCTGGCGCACGCCTTCGACGCCCAGACCGCAGGCATGCACCCAGTTTGAACCCACCTGGCCGCAGACATCGGCGCCGTTGCGGGACATGCAGTGGACGAAATCTTCCATCATGCCGAAGTTCCGTTTGCGTTGGTCCAGCCCGTGCACATAGTCGGGGACATGCAGCATCCAGCCATGCACGCCGACGGTTTCGGGGCACATGCGCAGGAAGTCCGAGGGTGCCGCGTCATAGTCGAAGGGCGGGCTGGTGAAGCCCACCTGATGTGGGAACAGTTTGTGTTCGGGCTGCCACTCGGCGGGCATCAGCATGGGGTCTACTCCTGATCGGCGGGCTCGGCCTGAAAGCTCTGGTGTTTGGGGATGTCATCGGCCAGATGCAGCCATGGAACGGCGCTGGCCATGACGACATGGGCGTCGGGGGTGTAGCCGGAGGCGTCGGTCAACGTTGCCGCGTGGATGTGGATCTCTCCCGGCCATTTATCGGAGCGGAAATAGAGGCGGGTGCCGCATTTGGGGCAGAAGCCGCGATGGGTGCCGGGCGAGCTTTCATAGTGATTGATCTCACCGGTCCATGTGACGGTTTCCGGGGGGAGGCCGACGAATGTTGTGAACGGAGATGAAGTGGCTTTCTGGCAGTCGCCGCAATGGCAGGACAAGCGGCGGGTGATCTGGCCGGACGAGGACCAGTTGACCGCGCCGCACATGCATTTGCCACTGAAGTCAGCCACCCACGGCCTCGCGCATCCATTGTTGCAGGCGGGCGATGGAGTGTTCCGACATCACGCCGCAAGCCGGGTCAAGGACCAGCGGGCCGGGGCGGTATCCCTTGGATTTCAGGCCCCTATGCACCGATTCCACCAGTCGGATGTCTTCTTCGACCGTGGTCTGGCGATCCTGTATCGCCAGCCGCCGGATCACCTCGCTGTCGATGCCGCCTTCGGTGTACCAGCCGCGCCAGACGGTGCAGTGATCCACGTCTGTCGCGCGCCAGTGATAGGTGTTCAGCACGTTGCCGGGATAGCATTGAAACGAGAACATCGGCCACAGGAACCACGACCGGTAGTCGCCCGCATGCGGCACGCTGAGGTCGATGGGATAGGTCATCGCCTCGAGGCTTTGGCATTCGGTGGTGTGGCGCAGGACATAGCCGGTTTCGGTCGGCTGGATGTCATAGGTTTCGGGCTTGATCACACCGGTGGCGAAGGTCGGGTGGTTGGTGGGGCAATGGTAGCATTCGGAATAGTTTTCGACCGAGACCTTCCAGTTGCAGTTTTCGGGGATTTCCACCCATTCCAGCGGGGCAAGCGCATCCACCTGGGGGACGAATTCGCGCAGTTCCTCGCGCACGCCGGGGTACCAGTCGTCCATCGGTGCGGCGTCGTTGTCGAGGTTGACGAAGATGAAGCCGTTGAAATCCTCGGTGCGTACCGATGTCAGGCAGATCTTTTCCCTGTCGAACCCCGGCACCGCCTTGGTGTTGGGGCCTGCGCGCAGCTCGCCGGTCAGCTCGTAAGTCCAGGCGTGATAGGGGCAGACGACGACGCGGGTGGTGCCGGTGCCGGTCACCATCTCGTGCGCGCGGTGCTGGCAGACATTGTAGAAAGTGCGGATTTCCCCGTCGCGTCCGCGGATGCAGAACAGGCTTTGCCGGGCGATTTCAAAGGTGAAATAGTCGCCCGGATTGGGAATGTCGCTGACATGCCCGGCATATTGCCAGGTGCGTGCCAGCAGGCCGTTCATTTCCTGCTCGAATATGGCCGGGTCGGTGTAATAATGCGCCGCCAGCGAGTGGGTCAGGGGGGCGTTCATTCGGGCTCCTCCGCGTAGATGCCGAGTTGATGTCTGCGTTTGTGAAAGCGTTCGACGCGTTCGACGATTTCGTCGCTGGAGACCGCGATCACGAAGGACAGAAGCGTTTCCAGCAGCGCGATGGTCGAGACGGACGAGGGGAAGAATTGCGGCGTGTCGGCGGCCACGACAAAGCCGTGATGGGCGTTCAGGACAACGGGGCTGGCCGGGCTGTCGGAAATGCCCACGACCGTCATGCCCTGTTCGCGGGCCAGCTTCACCGCCTCGATCACCTCGGTGCGGTAGGGTTTGCAGGTCATCGCGATCAGCACGTCCTGTTCGTCCGCCCAGGCCAGATCGTCGACCGGGGTCGAGCCAGGCCGGGGAATGGCGTGAAACTGTTTCATGCCGGTCGAGGCGAGGTAGGTGAAGTTGCGGGCATTGGCGTTGTTGACGCCAACGCCGAGGGTGAAGACCTGCCGGCAGTTCCAGATGGTTTCGGCGGCGGTGTGCAGGCGTTCGGCGCTGATGCCGGCAAAGGTTTCCTCGATATTGCGGATCGCCGCGCCGATCATGTCGGCGTAAAGGCCGCCCAACTCGCCCGACTTGCCGATGTCCTGCAGCCAGCGGGCGCGGTCGGGGAATGTCGCGGTGCCCCGGCGAATCGCCTCGCGGAACGGGGCGCGGAAATCTTCGTAGCCGTCAAAGCCAACCTGGCGGGCCATGCGCACGAATGTGTTGGGTTTGACATTGGCGGCTTCGGCGATTTCGCGCACCGTCGAAACCCCAACGTCTGAGGGGTTTTCCAGGACGTAACGCGCCGCTTTCTGCGCCTCGGGTGTCAGGGTGTCCCACTCTTCGGTGAGGCGGTCCAGGACAGAAGATGATACATTTGTGTCATTCATGATTGACGATGGTACATTTGTGGAATTAGCCTGTCGAGCAGAAACGCGACTCGTGAAGTGGAAAAATCATGTCTCAGCAAACCCTGCCTGCCCATGCGCGCGTGGTGATCGTCGGCGGCGGTGTCATGGGGGTCGGTCTGGCCTATCATTTGGCGCATGAAGGATGGACCGATGTTGTCCTGCTGGAAAAGGCCGAACTGACCAGCGGCAGTACCTGGCATGCGGCGGGGCAGATCACCCATTCGACCAGTTCCTTTGGTCTGGGAAAATGCGTCGATTACAATATCGGGCTTTATTCCGGCAAGCTGGAGGCCGAGACGGGTCAGGCGGTGACATGGCATGGCTGCGGCTCGTTCCGGCTGGCCTACACGCAGGACGAGATGGACTGGCTGCGCCACACCCTGTCGGTGGGCCGTTCGCTGGGCTTCAACATCGAACTGGTGGCGCCGGAGCGGGTGGCCGAACTGCACCCGTTCTACAATCTTGACGGGGTTCTGGGTGCGCTGCACACGCCCGATGACGGTCATGTGGACCCGACAAATGTCACCATGGCGATGGCGGCGGGGGCGCGGCAGTTGGGTGCCCGGATCGTCCGCCATTGCCGCGCCACCAACATCACGCAAGACCGGAACGGCGAGTGGGTGGTCGAGACCGAGAAGGGGACCATCCGCTGCGAGCATGTGGTCAATGCCGGTGGCACCTATGCCCGGCAGATGGGTGAATGGTCGGGGCTGCAACTGCCGATGACCTCGATGACGCACCATTATTTCGTGACCGAGCCGGTGCCGGAATTCGAGAACCTCGACCACGAACTGCCGGTGATCCGCGACGACAGGAAGGTCTCGGGCTATATCCGGATGGAGCAGAAACGCGGGCTGATCGGGATCTACGAAAAGGAGAACTCGAACTCGGTCTGGCATGATCATTGCCCGTGGGATTATGAAAACTGGCTGTTCGATGCCGACTACGACCGGGTGATGCCGTGGCTTGAGGAAAGCCTGAACCGGATGCCGATCTTTGCCAATCTGGGCATTCAGCGCGAGGTGCATGGCGCGATTTCCCACCCACCCGATGGCAACCCACTGATCGGGCCTGCGCCGGGCGTCAGGAACTACTGGTGCTGCTGCGGCACTCAGATTGGCATCGGCTGGGGTCCGGGGCTGAGCCGCGAACTGGCGCGGTGGATGGTGCATGGCGCGGCCGATATCTCGATGCGCGACTATGACCCGCGCCGTTTTGGGTCCTACGCCACCAAGGAGTGGCAGGTGACCAAGGCGCATGAGGATTACAAGCTGCGCCACGAGATCCCGTTCCCGCATTTCAACCGGTTGGCAGGGCGTCCGATCAAACCCTCGCCCCTGTACCAGCGGCTGAAGGAAAAAGGTTCGGTTTACGAGGAGGTCTATGGTCACGAGCGTCCACGCTGGTTCGCGCGCGACGGGGTGGAACAGCGCGATCATTACTCGTTCTGCCGAACCGTGGTGCACGACATGGTTGCCGCTGAATGCAAAGCGGTGCGCGAGGCGGTGGGGATCATGGATATTTCGGCCTTTACCAAGGTCGAGGTGACGGGGCCCGACGCCGAGGCACTGCTGGACCGGCTGGTTGCCAACCGCCTGCCACAGAAGACGGGCGGCATCGCCCTGACCCATATGCTGAACCGCCGGGGCCGGATCGAGCTGGAAACCACGGTCGTCAAGTTGGGCGAGGGGCGGTACTATCTGGTTTGCGCGGCGTTCTTCGAGCAGCGCCTGCTGGATCATCTGAACCATCAGCGCGCGAAGGAAGACGTCGATATCATCCTGCGCTCGAACGATTGGGCCGCGCTGACGCTCAACGGGCCGCGCGCCCGTCAGGTACTGGCCGCCTGCACCGATGCCGACCTGTCCAATGCGGGCTTCAAATGGCTGACTGCGCAGGAAATCACTGTTGCCGGGCACCGGCTCTGGGCTTTCCGCATGTCCTATGCCGGGGAGCTGGGTTGGGAGTTGCACATCCCCCGTGACAGCGCACTGGCGGTTTACGATGCGCTTTGGGCGGCAGGCGGGCCGCATGGCATTGCCGATTACGGGTCTTTCGCGATGAACGCGCTGAGGATGGAAAAGGCGTTCAAGGGTGCGGGCGAGTTGACCAACGAGGTAACGCTGGCCGAGGCCGACGTGTTGCGGTTTGCGCGTGCCGACAAGAACTATCTGGGCAGGGACAGGACCCTGAACACCGACCTACCCTGGGTCTGCGCGTATCTCGAGGTCGAGCCGAACGGCATCGAGGACGGTCATGGCGGCGAGGCGGTGCTGCTGGACGGCAAGGTTGTTGGCTCGACCGCTTCGGTTGCCTTCGGCCATACGGTCGGCAAGATCCTGGCCTTTGCCTATGTCAAGCCGCACGCCAACGTGCCGAGCACGGACGTACAGGTCGTGATTGCCGGCAAGCCCCGTCAGGGTCGCATCCTGGGCGAACCCGCCTATGACCCGCAAAGCCTGCGCCCCCGCGCCGATGCCGTGATGGAGCATGCGGGATGACCCCGTCGTTTCATCTTTTTGCAGATACTCCGGGGGGTGACCGGGAACGGGACGGGGGCCAGCGCCGCCCTCTGCCCGCGACAGGAGCGCTGCGATGACCATCCCGGCAACGATGAAAGCCATGGTGCTTACCGGGCACGGAGGCCTTGACAGATACGAATGGCACGAGGGCTGGCCCACGCCGGAGCCGGGGCCGATGGAGGTGCTGATCAGGGTCGGGGCCTGCGGGCTGAACAATACCGACGTCAACACCCGCACCGGCTGGTACTCCAAGGCGGTGGACGAGGCCACCACGGGCGGCGCCTATGCCGAGGTGGACGATGACGACAGCACCTGGGGTGGCGCGCCGCTGACCTTTCCACGCATCCAGGGCGCGGACGCGGTCGGCACGGTCGTTGCGGTTGGTGAAGACGCCGACAAGGGACTGATCGGCAGGCGCGTCATGGTGGCTGGCTGGCTGCGCGACTGGGACGACCCGATGAACCGCGACAAGGCGGGGTATTTCGGCTCGGAATGCGATGGCGGGTTCGCGGAATACACCAAGGCGGATATGCGTGGCGTTGCCCCGATCGAGTCGGATCTGAGC
This sequence comes from Ruegeria sp. BHSB058, assembly GCF_059613285.1. Lineage (NCBI taxonomy): Bacteria > Pseudomonadati > Pseudomonadota > Alphaproteobacteria > Rhodobacterales > Roseobacteraceae > Ruegeria > Ruegeria sp. BHSB058. Next base: position 11,698 of record NZ_JBXWSF010000077.1, read on the forward strand.
GATGCGGAACTGGCGACCTTCATCTGTTCCTATGTCACCGCCGAGGGCATGATCGACCGGGCAGGGGTGGGGGCGGGCGATACCGTGCTGATCCCCGGCGCGTCCGGAGGGGTTGGCGGCGCGCTGATCCAGCTGTCGAAACTGCGTGGCGCGCGGGTGATCGCCATGGCCTCGGAGGCCAAGCACGGCGAGGTGGCCCTGCTGGGGCCGGACCGCATCCTGCCCCGCAGCCCCGACAACCTGAAGGCCGCCCTGGCGGGGGAAAAGGTGACTGTGGTCGCCGATGTGGTCGGTGGCCCTATCTGGCCCAGGCTGATCGACGTGCTGGCGCGCGGCGGGCGCTATACCTGTTCCGGCGCGATTGCCGGGCCGCTGGTCGAACTGGACTTGCGGACATTCTATCTGCGTGACCTGACCTTTACCGGATCGACCGTGAACCGGCCCGAGAACTTCACCGACGTGGTGAGATATATCGAGCAGGGCAGGATCAGGCCCGTGCTGGCCGCCACCTATGCGTTGCGCGATCTGCGCGCGGCGCAACAGGCCTTTATCGACAAGACCCATACCGGCAACATCGTGGTGATCCCATGACATCGCTTGACGACGTGCTCGAAGCCGCCCGCCTGCTGCATCAGAACCATCCCTCCCTTGCCGCCTATGCGCCCTGGCCTGATGACCTGATCCCCAGCGGATTGCAGCCGCGCCATATTCCGGCGGTGCCTCTGGTGTCGGAATTTCCCCGGTCCGGCGCGCCACAGACGCAGGCGCTGGTCGATGCGGTGAAAGGTGCCGCGCATCTGGCGCATTGGAAGCGGGTCTATACCGAGGCGGAGGTCGGTGCCGACTTTCGCAACCGGTACGGTTTTTACGAACTTTTCGGTCCGACCGGGCATTTCCACAGCCAGAGCCTGTGCGGCTACATCGCGTTCTGGGGCGAGGGGCTGCACTATGACTGGCACAGCCACGAGGCAGAGGAACTGTACCTGGTTCTGGGCGGCGAGGCGCTGTTCAAGGTCGAAGGTGACGAGGCGGTGACCGGGCCGGGGCAGACACGGTTTCACCAAAGCTGGCAAAGCCATGCGATGATCACGACCGACCATCCGATCCTGACCTTTGTGCTATGGCGCGGCGAGGGCATGGCCGGGCCGCTGAGGATGGACGTGGCATGAAGATCACCCGCATCCGCGTCTATCAGACCGGCCTGCCCTATGTGGGCGGGGCCTATGTCTGGGGTGCGGGCAATGCGATCGAAACCGCCGTGGCCTCGGTCGTGGTGATCGACACCGATGCCGGCCTGCAGGGCTGCGGCGAATTCACCCCCTGCGGCGAGAATTACATGGTCGCCCATTCTCAGGGCGTTCCCGCGCTGGCCCGTCTGGTGGCGGCGAACCTGCTGGGGCAAAACCCGTGCAACGTGGCGGGGATCGAGCGGCGGATGGATCATCTGGTGCAGGGGCATGGCTATGCCAAGGCGCCCTTTGACGCGGCGTGCTGGGACATCCTGGCGCAATCGCTGAATGCGCCGCTGCATGCGGTCTGGGGGGGCAGGCTGACCGACGGTGCGCCGATGTACCGCGTCGCGCCGCAAAAGGGCACCCGGGACACCATTGCCGAGATGGAACGCTACCGCGCGCAGGGATACCGCCAGTTCCAGATCAAGGTGGGCGGCGACTGGGCCGCCGACATCGACCGCATCCGCGCGACCGTGCCGCTGCTGGAACCGGGTGAAAAGGCCATGGCCGATGCCAATCAGGGCTGGCGGGTGGATGACGCGCTGCGTGTGGCGCGGGCGACGCGCGATCTGGACTACATCTTCGAGCAGCCCTGCCTAACCTATGAGGAATGCCTGCAGGTCCGGGCCTGGATCGACCTGCCGATGAAGCTGGATGAATGCGTGACCGGCATGGCTGTCGCACAGCGCATCGTGGCCGACCGCGCCGCCGAGCTGGTCTGCCTGAAGATCTCGAACCTGGGTGGTCTCAGCAAGGCGCGCCGCGTGCGCGACTATCTGGTTGAAAACCGAATTCCCGTTGTGGCCGAGGATACCTGGGGTGGCGAGATCGCCAGCGCCGCGCTTGCGCATTTCGCCGCCACCACACCGCCCGAGTATCTGCACAACACCACCGACCTGATGAACTACAACACCCGCTCGACCGGCATCGGCGGCCCAGAGGCGCGCGACGGCAAACTCTACGCGACAGACGAGCCGGGGCTGGGAGTCGTGCCCGATTTCGACGCACTTGGTGCGCCCATCGCCGATTTCCATGCGCCATGATGCTTCATCTTTTCAGAAATACTCCGGGGGTGAATGGCCCGGAACGGGCCCGAAGGGGCAGCGCCCCGATGTCCCGCCAACCAGAGAGACCGGCATGAAGATTACCCGCATCACCGTCTATCACGTCAATCTGCCGCTCGAGCATCCCTATTGGCTCTCCGGCGGGCGGCTGAAATTCGAGGTGCTGGACGCCACCCTGGTCAAACTCGAAACCGACGAGGGCCTCACCGGCTGGGGCGAAGGAACGCCTTGGGGGCACACCTATGTGCCGGCGCACGGGCCTGGCATCCGGGCAGGGATCGAGACGATGGCGCCATTCCTTCTCGGGCTTGATCCGCGCCGTGTGCTCGAGGTCGAGCGGGCGATGGATCTGGCCCTGCCCGGGCATCTTTATGCAAAATCGCCGATCGACATGGCCTGCTGGGACATTGCCGGGCAGGCGGCGGGGCTGCCGATTGCCGATCTGATGGGCGGCGGGTCGCGGACGCCCGCACCGATTGCCTCGTCGGTGGGCGCCAAGACCGTCGAGGAAACCCGCGAGGTCATGGACCGTTACCGGCAGCGCGGCTACCACGTGCATTCGGTCAAGGTGGGCGGCGACGCCGAACGCGATATCGAACGCATCCGCGACGTCGAGGCGCACCGCCCGCGCGGCGAGCGCATCCTCTATGACGTCAACCGCGCCTGGACCCGGCAACAGGCGCTGCGCGTGATGAAGGCAACCGAGGATCTGGGCGTGATGTTCGAACAGCCCGGCGAGACGCTGGACGATATCGCCGCCATCCGCAGCAAACATGCCGCCCCGGTCAGCGTGGATGAATGCCTTGTCACCCTGCAGGACGCCGCCCGTGTCGCGCGTGATGGTCTGGCCGAGGTGTTCGGCATCAAGCTCAACCGTGTCGGCGGGTTGACCAAAGCCGCCCGCATCCGGGATATCGCGCTGGCCCATGGCATCGACATGTTCGTGATGGCGACGGGGGGCTCGGTTCTGGCCGATACCGAGGCGCTGCACCTGGCCGCCACCATCCCCGACCACAACCTGCTGGGCATCTGGGCCTGCCAGGACATGCTGACGCTGGACATTGCAGGCGGGCGCGGCCCGCGCAATATCGACGGACACCTGCACCTGCCCGAGATCCCGGGTCTGGGCGTTCACCCCGACGAAAAGACGCTTGGCCGTCCCCTCGCCGTTTTTGAGGAAAAACCATGATCCGCGGCTTCATCTGGCCCCAAATATCCTGGGGGGTGAATTGGCCGCAGGCCAAGAGGGGGGCAAAGCCCCCCTTTCCCCCGGCGGCGCGCATCGCGCGGCGCAAAACCTGCAAGGTTCTGTCATGAAGCTTACACGCATATCCCTGTGGCATGTGCCGCTCACCAGTCATCAGGCTTATTACATGGCCGATGGCAAGACCTGCGACACCGTCGAAACCGTGGTGCTGGCGCTGGATACCGATACCGGCCTGACCGGCTGGGGCGAGGTCTGCCCGATCCCGCATTATTTGCCGGCTTACGCGCGCGGCGTGGCGCCCGTGGTTCAGGAAATGGCGGAAGTGTTGCTGGGGGCCGACCCGGTGGGGCCCGAGGCGCTGATGGCGCGGCTCGACAAACACCTGCAGGGCCACGCCTATGCCAAATCGGCGCTGGACATTGCGCTGTGGGATCTGACCGGGCAGGCGGCGCGGCTGCCGCTTTTTGCTCTGCTGGGCGGGCGGCGGACGGATACCATGCCGCTTTATCACTCGATCACCTGCGTCGCGCCCGAGGAGATGGCGAGGATCGCGCAAGAGGCGCAATCGCAGGGGATGGCCCAGTTTCAGGTCAAGCTGGGCGCCGACAAGGACTGGCAGACCGATGTGGCGCGGCTGCGGCTTGTGCGCGAGGCGGTGGGCGGCGGCCCGCTGGTCTATGGTGACTGGAACTGCGGCGCGACCTCGCTGGACGCGTCGCGCGTGGGCCGGGCGGTGGCGGATCTGGACGTGATGCTGGAACAGCCCTGCGCCACGATCGAGGATTGCGCGCGGGTGCGCGCGGCGACCGGGCTGCCGATGAAGCTGGATGAAAGCGCCCATGACACCGCCAGCCTGCTGGCGGGACATGCGCAGGGCTGCATGGATGCGGTGGCAATCAAGCTGAGCAAATTCGGCGGACTGTCGGCATCGCGTCGCGCGCGCGATCTATGCCTGCATCTGGGCGCAAAGATGTGTATTGAGGACACTTGGGGCTCGGACATCGCCACGGCCGCCTTGTTGCATCTTGGGGCGGCAACCGATCCGGGCCGGTTGATGAATGTCTGCGACCTGTCGGGCTATGTCGCGCCGAGGCTTGCCCCCGAAGGGCCGGTGCGAATGGCCGGGCGCATTGCCCCGCCCGCGGGCATCGGCCTGGGGGTGACGCCGGACCGGGTGGCGCTAGGTGAACCGGATATGATTTTGGACTAAGGAGGCCACCATGCTTACGAAACTCAGCCAGGCCGACTGGATCGAACGCGCAAAGGCCGTATTGCCGGGCGGGGGGTTTGGCAATTTCGACCCTTCGAAATTCATTCGCGAGGGCAAGGGCAGTCGCGTCTGGGACGAGGATGGCACCGAATATGTCGATTTCCTGATCGGGTCCGGCCCGATGTTGTTGGGGCATGGGCACGAGGAGGTCATGGAGGCCGTTCTGGAACAATTGCCCAAGGGCATGACGTTTTTTGCCAACAACGCCAAGGGGTTGGAGCTGGCCGAGGAAATCTGTTCCGCCGTTGCCTGCGCCGATCAGGTGCGGTACGTGTCCTCGGGTGGTGAGGCGGACATGTATGCGATCCGGCTGGCGCGCGCCTTTACGGGTCGCGACCGGATCGTGAAGTTCGAAGGCGGCTATCACGGCATGAGCGCCGAGGCGCAGATGAGCCTGGCGCCGACGCGGCTGGTGAATTTTCCGCAGGCGGTGCCGGACAGCGCCGGTATCCCCGAAAGCGTGCGCGCCGAGATGCTGATCGCGCCGTTCAATGACCCGGACTATATCCGCTCGCTTTTGGCCGAGCATGGGGAACAAGTGGCGGCGATCATCGTCGAGCCGTTGCAGCGCATCATCCCGCCCGCGCCGGGGTTCCTGCAATTGCTGCGCACGGAGGCCGACAAATATGGCATCGTGCTGATCTTCGACGAGGTGGTGACCGGGTTCCGGTTCTCGTATGGCGGCGCGCAGGAGCTATACGGTGTGACCCCGGATATCGCCACGCTGGGCAAGATCATCGGCGGCGGCTTCCCGTTGGCCGCGATTGCAGGGCGGGCCGATATCATGGCGCATTTCGACAAGGCCACAGTAGGGGCCGAAAAATGGCTGATGCAGCTGGGCACGCTGTCGGGCAACCCGGTTGCGGCGGCGGCGGGTCTCAAGACGATGGAGGTGCTGCGCCGCGAGGGGCAGTATGACAGGTTGCGCGCGAACGGGCGGCGGCTGATGGAGATGGCGGCGGTCGCGCTGGAGGCCCACGGCATCGCGCACCGGATCGTGGGTGACCCGACCCTGTTCGAGATCGTGTTCACGGGCGGAGAGGTTCGCGACTATCGCGACGTTATGGTGGCGAATGCAGGCAGAGCGACGGTATTCAACGCGGTTCTGATGCAGAACGGCATGTTCAAGTCGGCCGGAAAGACCTATCCGTCGCTGGCCCTGACCGAAGCGGATTTCGAGCTGTGCGAAGTGGCCTATGCCAAGGCTGCCGAGGCGATTGCCAAAGCGTGAAGGCGATCAGATCACGTCGGCCAGAACGAGGCGGATGATATCCTCGCGCCGGATGCCGCGCGCTTCCAGCTCGGCATCGGACATGGCGTAATAGGCGTCGATCTGGCGGACCTTGGAATTCGCCTCGCCGATGCGCATCAGGGCATTCCAGATGCCGACAAAGATGTCGCCCAGAACCGAGGCCAGTGCGGGCAGGCTGGTGGCGTTGGCCGAGAAATGCGCCATGGCGGGTCGTCCTTTCGAAAGAATTCCGGTTTGGTGACCTAAGCCAGTTTGCCCGGATTCGATAGGGACGGAATGGAATGGCAGATGTGCGTTTGGTGCAAATCTGTGTTTTCGATGCCTGTTTTCGCTCCGCCCCGGCCGGCAGGGACTCGTTGACAAAAACGTGATCTGAAGATACATATTAAAATTGCAATGTATTGAAGTTGCGGGTTTTTGTCGCGTGAAACCGGCGTGGCGAAAGCAGGGGGGAAATAAAATGATCAAGCTGTCGCATGTTGTTGCGACGCTGGGGATGTGCGCGGGTATGGCCGTGGCAGAACCAAGCGTGGAACGTGGCGAATATCTGGTTCAGGGGCCGATGGGCTGTGGCAACTGTCACACGCCATTCGGAGAGCAGGGGCTGGATTTCAGCCGCGATCTGGCCGGGCGTGTTGTCGAAGAGACCGAGCATTTCACGGCGATCTCGGCCAATATCACACCGGCCGGGCGGGTTGCGGACTGGAGCGACGAGGAGTTGGGTCGCGCCATTCGCGAGTGTCTGCGCCCTGACGGGTCGCTGATCGGGCCGCCGATGCCCTGTGCCGTCTATCGCGGGATCGGCGATGACGATCTGGCGTCCATCGTGATGTACCTGCGCACGGTAAACCCGGTCGATCACGACGCGGGCAAGTCCACCTACAATATCCCGCTGCCACCTGCTTATGGACCGCCGGTCGAAAGCGTGACCGCGCCAAACCGTGCGGCGACGGCAGAGTATGGGGAATACCTGGCATGGGCGGTTGCCCATTGCGTCGAGTGCCACTCGCCGATCGGCCCGGAAGGCCCGGTCATGGATGCCGGAAATCTTGGGATCGGGACCTATGAGTTCATCGGACCATGGGGCAGCGTCACGGCACCCAACATCACCAGCCATGCCGACGGGCTGGCGGGCTATTCGGATGACGAGATCAAGACGATGGTCACACAGGGCGTCCGACCGGACGGCAGCGCCATGGTGCCGCCCATGCCCTATCCTTATTTTGCCCGGATGAACGATACGGATCTGGATGCGCTGGTGGCCTATTTGCGGGTCATACCGCCCTTGCCGGACCCATGAGAACCCGCGGATTCAGGCCTTGAAGGCGTCGTCGACCGGAACCTGCAGCCCGGTCACGATGCCGTTGGTCTGCATCGCCATGCCGATGACGGCAAGCAACTCGCCATACTGTGCGGGGGTCATGCCCTTGGCCTTTGCCGCCGCCGTGTGGGAATGGACGCAATATTCGCAGCCATTGGCGGTCGAGACCGCGACATAGATCATTTCCTTGACCAGCGGGTCCAGCGACCCCGGCCCCATGACCTGTTTCAACCGGTCCCAGGTGGCTTGCAGCAGTGCCGGGTCATGCGCCAGCGCGCGCCAGAAGTTGTTGACGTAATCGGTGTTGCGGGTCTTGCGGATATCATCGAAAACGGCCAGCGCCTCGGCGCTGGCCTCTTCGTCCGACAACAGGCGAACGGTTGCCATGGGTTACACGAGCGCCAGAATACGCGCCGGGCCGCCAGAGCCGCCGCGATGGGTGGGCGCGCCCACGATCAGGGTGGCGCCACTGGCGGGCACTTTCGCGAGGTTGGCCATGTTCTCGATGCCATAGCGGTTGGTCGGCAGCCATGCGTAATGGGTGGCGAAATCGGCCGATGGCCCATGATCGAGCGACAGCGTGTCGACGCCCATCGCCACTGCGCCGGTTTCCTCGATCAGCATTTGCGCGGCTTCGACGTGGAAACCGGGGAAGTGCATCTTGCCTTCGTCATCGGCGTTGCGGAATTCCGGGCCGCCGGTTTTGCCT
>NZ_JBXWSF010000078.1:0-19301 GCF_059613285.1 Ruegeria sp. BHSB058
GACGCCGCCGCCCGCGCTGACCATCCGGGTGTGCGATTCCCTGTCCTGCGAGATGGCTGGCGCCCAGCAGTTGCAGAAGGCGCTGGAGGACGGGTTGGACCGGTCACAAGTGCGTGTGCTGCGCGCGCCCTGCATGGGGCGTTGCGACACCGCGCCGGTGCTGGAGATCGGCCACAACCATATCGATCACGCGACCCCCGAAAAGGTGCAGGCCGCGATTGCCGCGGGTGACACCCATGCACATCTGCCCGAATACGAGAATTATGCCACCTATGAGGCAAACGGCGGTTACGCCAAGCTGAAAGAGCTGCGCGACGGCGGCAACTGGGAAGAGGTACAGGAAACGGTTCTGGCCTCGGGCCTGCGTGGTCTGGGCGGCGCTGGTTTTCCGTCTGGCAAGAAATGGGGCTTTGTTCGCATGAACGAAGGGCCGCGCTATCTGGCCGTGAACGGGGACGAGGGCGAGCCGGGTACGTTCAAGGACCGCTACTATCTTGAGCGCACGCCGCATGTCTTTCTGGAAGGGATGCTGATCGCCGCCTGGGCGGTCGAGGCCGAGACCTGCTTTATCTACATGCGCGACGAATATCCGGCGGTACTGGAGATTCTGGCAAAAGAGATTGCCGCGCTGGAACAGGCCGGGATCGTTGCCAAGGGTTACATCGACCTGCGCCGGGGCGCTGGCGCTTATATCTGCGGCGAAGAATCCGCGATGATCGAGTCGATCGAGGGCAAGAAGGGCCTGCCGCGCCACCGCCCGCCATTCGTGGCGCAGGTCGGGGTCTTTGACCGTCCGACACTGGTTCACAATGTCGAGACGCTTTATTGGGTGTCGAAGATCTGCCGCGAGGGGCCGCAGATCCTGAACTCGGTTGAAAAGAATGGCCGCAAAGGGCTGCGCAGCTATTCGGTCTCGGGCCGGGTGGCGAAGCCGGGTGTATACCTGCTGCCTGCAGGGTCGACCATTCTGGACGTGATTGATGCCGCCGGGGGCATGGCCGAGGGCCATGTGTTCAAGGCGTATCAGCCGGGCGGGCCGTCGTCGGGTCTGTTGCCTGCAAGCATTGACGACGTCCCGCTCGACTTTGACACGCTGCAGCCGCTTGGCACCTTTATCGGGTCTGCCGCCGTGGTGGTTCTGTCCGATCAGGACACCGCACGGGATGCGGCGCTGAACATGCTGCGGTTCTTCGAGGATGAAAGCTGTGGCCAGTGCACGCCCTGCCGGGCGGGCTGTGAAAAGGCGGTCAAGCTGATGCAGGCCGACAAGTGGGACACCGATCTGCTGGAGGACCTGTGTCAGGTGATGGCCGATGCCTCGATCTGCGGTCTGGGGCAGGCGGCCCCGAACCCGATCCGTCTGGTCATGAAACATTTTGCCGACGAAATCTGAGGGGAGACAGAGCCATGCTTGACGCAAGCCCAACCAAGACCGTCACCTTCAGCCTGAACGGCGATGACGTCACCGTGCCCGAGGGCACCACGATCTGGGAAGCGGCCAATGGCCGGGGCCTGGTGATTCCGCACCTGTGCCACAAGCCTGCACCGGGATATCGCCCCGACGGCAACTGCCGCGCCTGCATGGTCGAGGTGGAGGGCGAGCGCACGCTGGTCGCCTCGTGCATCCGGCCTGCGGCGGACGGTATGATTGTGAAGACCGACAGTGACCGCGCCGAGAAATCGCGCGCCATGGTTATGGAACTGTTGGTTGCCGACCAGCCCGAGCAGCCGCATGACGTATCCAGCCATTTTTGGGATATGGCCAGGCTGAACGAGGTCTCGGGCAGCCGCTTTCCTGCGAAAGAGGCCGAGAAAATCCCGCTGCTGGATGACAGCCACGTCGCGATGCGTGTCAATCTGGACGCCTGCATCAACTGCAACCTCTGCGTCCGCGCCTGCCGCGAAGTGCAGGTCAACGACGTGATCGGCATGGCCGGTCGCGGCCATACGGCGCAGGTGGTGTTCGACCAGAACGACCCGATGGGTGCGTCGACCTGTGTTGCTTGTGGCGAATGCGTTCAGGCCTGCCCGACCGGCGCGCTGATGCCTGCCACCGTGCTGGATGACCAGCAGCGCGGCGACAGCAAGGATTACGATTCCGAGACCGAAAGCGTCTGCCCGTTCTGCGGTGTGGGCTGCAAGGTGTCGCTGAAGGTCAAGGACGGCAAGGTCAAATATGTCGAGGGCATCAACGGTCCCGCGAACGAGGGCCGCCTGTGCGTCAAGGGTCGCTTTGGCTTTGACTACATCCACCACCCGCACCGTCTGACCAAGCCGCTGATCCGGCGCGAAGATGCGCCCGCCAAGGGGCTGAATGTCGATCCGGGCGACCTGTCGACCCATTTCCGCGAAGCGACGTGGGAAGAGGCAATGGATCTGGCAGCCACCAGGCTGATGGCCCTGCGCGCCGAAGACCCACGTTCGGTTGCCGGTTTCGGCTCGGCCAAATGCACCAACGAAGAGGCGTATCTGTTCCAGAAATTCATCCGTCAGGGTTTCCGCCACAACAACGTCGACCACTGCACCCGTCTGTGCCATGCGTCGTCTGTGGCGGCCCTGATCGAGAATGTGGGCTCGGGCGCGGTGACGGCGACCTTCAACGAGATCGAGAACGCCGATGTGGCGATTATCATCGGCTCGAACCCGATCGAGAACCACCCCGTCGCGGCGACCTATTTCAAGCAGTTCGCCAAGCGTGGCGGCAAGCTGATCGTGATGGACCCGCGCGGCGTCGGCATGCGCAAGTTCGCCACCGAGATGCTGCAGTTCCGCCCCGGTGCCGACGTCTCGATGCTGAACGCGATCATGAACGTGATCGTCGAGGAAGAGCTGTACGACAGCCAGTACATCCACCGCTGGACCGAGAACTGGGAGGCCGAGAAGGAACATCTGCGCGCCTTCACCCCCGAGAAGATGTCCGAGATTTGCGGCATCGAGCCCGATCAGCTGCGCCGCGTCGCGCGCATCTTTGCAGGCGCCAAGGCCGGTCTGATCTTTTGGGGCATGGGCGTCAGCCAGCATATCCACGGCACCGACAACTCGCGCTGCCTGATCAGCCTTGCGCTGATGACCGGCAACGTGGGCAAGCCGGGCGCCGGTCTGCACCCGCTGCGGGGCCAGAACAACGTACAGGGCGCATCCGATGCGGGCCTGATCCCGATGTTCCTGCCGGATTACCAGTCGGTGACCGATGACGGCATCCGCGCCAGGTTCAACAGCGTGTGGAACTCGGAGGACTTCTCGAACGAGAAAGGCCTGACCGTGACCGAGATCATCGATCACGCTTATGCGGGCAAGATCCGGGGCATGTACATTCAGGGTGAAAACCCCGCCATGTCCGACCCCGACGCGGGCCACGCGCGCGAGGCGCTGGCCAAGCTGGACCTGATGATCGTGCAGGATATCTTCCTGACCGAGACGGCGAACTATGCCGACATCATCCTGCCCGCCTCGGCGCTTTACGAAAAGAATGGCACGGTGTCGAATACCAACCGTCAGGTGCAGCGGGTGCGCCCCGCCGTACCGCCGCCGGGCGAGGCGCGCGAGGACTGGAAAATCACCGTCGAACTGGCGCAGCGCATCGGGTTGAACTGGGATTACACCGACGTGTCGCAGGTGTTCGACGAGATGAAGCTGACGATGAAGTCGCTCAACAACATCACTTGGGAGCGACTGAAGACCGAAACCATCACCTATCCGTCGCTCAGCGAGACCGATCCGGGTCAGGCGATCGTGTTCGGCGACGGCTTCCCGCGCCCCGAGGGCCGCGCCCGGTTCACACCCGCCAGTGTGATCCCGCCCGACGAGGCGCCGGATGCGGATTATCCGATGATCGCCACAACGGGGCGCCAGCTGGAACATTGGCACACCGGGTCGATGACCCGCCGGTCGCTGGTGCTGGACGCGGTCGAGCCCGAGGCCAACTGTTCGATGAACCCGCGTACGCTCAAGCTGATGGGGATCGAGCCGGGCGAGATGGTGCGCCTGACCACCCGGCGCGGATCCATCGAGATCATGGTGCGCGCCGACCGGGCCATTGCCGAGGACATGGTGTTCATCCCCTTCGCCTATGTCGAGGCGGCGGCGAACATCCTGACCAACCCGGCCATCGACCCCTATGGCAAGATCCCCGAGTTCAAGTTCTCGGCGATCCGGGTCGAAAAGATCGAGGCTATCGCGGCGGAATAACTCTCCTCCTCCTCCTGCCGCGTGACGGGCGGTCCCTTCGGGGGCCGTCCTTTTTTGTTCGGCCATGTGCCGACTTTCAGGTTTGCGGTTTTCTGGTTCGTCAAACCGGGGCGGTTTTCCCCCTTGGCGCTTTATGCGGGCATCGGTCAGGAGCGCGTCGGGAATCCAGCAACGAGTCAGATGCCCACAAGGCACGGCCGAAGCCATCCGCAAACACGTGCGGGGCGTTTGTTCCGAGGTAAAAACAGGAACTCGGCAGGACACCTGTGAGGTCGCCCAACCTTCACTTTGCCCAAAGATGAGGATGATAACGATGGCAATTGCATCCGGAACAAAAACCAAAACGTGACCTGGCAAATTGGCCCGGAACAGCCCCGGGGGTCAGCAACAATTACAGAGACTGCTGTCCCGCAAGACCGGCGCCACAACTGCGCAGATTCAGAACGCCTTTGGCTGGCAGCCACATTCTGCGCGCGCGGCGATTTCGATGATGTGCAGGATGTGACAAACCGTTGAGCGATCAGGATATGACAAAAGAACGGTCTACCAGATCCCTGAACGGGAAGAGTGTATCCCACCTTGTATCTCATCTGTCGGACGACTGGGATACACAGCCGGAGAAAGGGGAGGATTTCCCCTTGTTTTGCGGGTCTTTCAGAGAAAGTGGCTGGGGTGGTAGGATTCGAACCTACGGTACGCGGTACCAAAAACCGTTGCCTTACCACTTGGCTACACCCCAACGGTGAGCGGCTATCTACGACTCTTGTTGGCGGGGTTCAAGGCCCATTTCGCAAAAAATGTGAGCCTTGGCATTCATTTTTTCCGGTGCTCAATCCGCGGTTTTCAAAAGCACCGCACCGGTGCGTTTTCCGGCCTCGACGGCCTCATGCGCAAGGTGGCAATCGGCGAGGCCGTGGATGGATTGGACGGGGCAGCGAAGGGCATTTGCGTTCAGCGCGCCGGTCAGTTTCGCAATGGCCGCGGCGCGCAGGGCAGGCGGCAGAAGATAGATCAGCGTCATCTCAAGCGTGACCGCTTTGAACATCAGTGGATAGAACGGCAGGGTGGGCGACATCTGCGCCGCCGAGCCATAGGCGTTGATGCGGCCGTTCTCGGCAATGACCTCGGTGTCCGTCCGGACGTTGAGGCCGAATTCGACCTCGACGATCCGGTCCACGGACCGGCCGCCATTGGCGGACAGAATCTGTTGCGGCAGATCGGGGTCCGAATAGTCGACGACGGCATCCGCCCCGGCGTCACGCACGCGGTCGAAACTGGCGAGCGCGGCGGTGGCGATCACCTTGGCGCCGCCCCATTTGGCAAGCTGCACCGCGAGATAGCCGACGGTGCCTGCGCCGCCCTGAACAAGAACGGTCTGCCCCGCCACGTCGCCGCCGGAAAACACCGTGTGACATGCGGTGAGGCCCGGAATGCCCAGAACCGCCCCGGTTTCCAGCGACACTGCATCGGGCAGGCGTACCGCCTGTTCCGTGGGCAGCGCGATCTGCTGGGCAGCGGTTCCGAAAGCGCGCTGCCACTGGCCGTTCCAGATCCACACGCGCTCGCCGATGCGGGTCTGCGGCACGCCGTCACCTACGGCGGAAATCACTCCTGCGCCATCACTGTGCGGAATGATGACGGGAAAGGGCGGCCTGGTGACGCCGGGCCGGGCCCCGGCGCGGGCCTTGACGTCGGACGGGTTCACGCCGGAATACTCCAGATCGACCAGCACCTCGCCGGGGGCGGGTTTGGGCGGCTCCAGTTCGGTGAGTGTCAGGACGTCCTTCGCCGGGCCAAAGCTGCTGTAGGTGATGGCTTTCATGTGGTCTCTCCGCAGGGGCTGAGACCGGCACGATAACGCGATATGCGGCGAAGGCCAGACCCCACGGCGCGGCGATTTCGGCCCTATTCGCGGATCTCGTCAGCCGCCACGCCCCAGAGGTTGGTTTTCGGCGTCCAGCCGCGATAGCCCCCGGCCGAGATCCGGCACCAGTCGATGGTGCAGGTGCCAAGTCGGGCGACGACGCCGGTCTCGAACCGGGCGTTGACCTGCGAAGCGGGATCGGGGCGGGAATGGATCGGAACCATGTCCTGTTCGATCAGCACCGTCCTTGCGCCTGACAACAGCGCGTAATGCACCCAGCCACCGGCGCCGTCACGGTCCTGCACGCGGCGCCAGTTGCCGAATTCGGCGGTGATCTGCAGCGGCATGTCGCGGCGTTTGAACACCCAGTCGATTCGGTGGGTCAGCGACGGGCCACGCCGGACGTTGCCCTCGTTGGCTTTCATCGACACGAAACGGGGCAGCGGCAGGTTGGTGACCTGACCGCGTTTTTCCTCGGCGCTCGCGGCGGAAATGCCGAACGCGATGAGAAGAGTCGAAAACAGCGCCAGATACTGGCGTTTCACCGATACCGAATGCCTCACTGCCTGCCTGCTCTTATGCCTGTTGATCCGGTTTTGAAAAAAGGCTGCGTCAATTCAGCTTGGGGTTCTTGTGCCCCGCCTGATCCTGCGCCACGATGCCATGGCGCGCGCAGGATTGCAAAGCAGTGGGAGGGCCGAAGTGCCAAGAGAACGTCTGAGTGTTGTCGTAACGCGACGGTTGCCCGAAGCCGTCGAAACCCGGCTGAGTGAACTCTTTGATGTGCGTCTGCGCGAAGATGACACGCCGATGACCCGAACCGAGCTTGTCGAGGCGGTGAAAACCGCCGATGTGCTGGTGCCGACCGTGACCGACACGATCGATGCAGGATTGCTGGGACAGGCGGGTGAACAGTTGCGGCTGATCGCGAATTACGGGGCCGGGGTGGATCATATCGACGTATCGACCGCACGGCAGCGGGGAATACTGGTGTCGAACACGCCCGGCGTTCTGACCGACGATACCGCCGACATGACCATGGCGCTGATCCTCGCCGTCACGCGACGCATTCCCGAAGGCCTGGCGGTGATGCAGAAAGGCGACTGGACAGGCTGGGCGCCGACCGCTTTGCTGGGTGGCCGCATCGGTGGCCGTCGCCTTGGCATTCTGGGCATGGGGCGGATCGGTCAGGCCGTTGCCCGACGCGCGCGGGCCTTTGGCATGCAGGTGCATTACCACAACCGCCGCCGCCTGCGCCCCGAGGTCGAGGAAGAGCTGGAGGCGACCTATTGGGACAGCCTTGATCAGATGGTGGCGCGGATGGACGTGATCTCGGTCAACTGCCCGTCGACGCCGTCCACCTTTCATCTGATGAACGCGCGCCGTCTGAAACTGATGAAACCGTCTGCCGTGATCGTAAACACCTCGCGCGGAGAGGTGATCGACGAAAATGCCCTGACCCGCCTGATCCGTGCGGATGAAATCGCCGGGGCGGGGCTGGACGTATATGAACACGGCACCAACGTGAACCCGCGCCTGCGGCAATTGCCCAACGTGGTGCTGTTGCCGCATATGGGATCGGCCACCATCGAGGGCCGGATCGAGATGGGCGAGAAGGTCATCATCAACATCAAGACCTTCGAGGACGGCCACCGTCCGCCCGATCAGGTCGTGCCGTCGATGCTTTGAACGACCCCGGCGCCCGGCCATTTGTGCCGGGCGTTTTGGTTTTGTTGTCAGGCCGGGCCGTTCTGCGGCGCGGGTCAAGGGTATTCGCACAGTCTGATTGTCAGGAGGAAAACATGCGCACACACCGTATTTCCAGTTATTTCATGGCCGCCATGCTGTCGGTTTCGCCCGCTTTGGCGCAGCAGACCGCTGATGCCGTAGCCCCGGAACTGGCAACCTCGGGTCAGGTCGAGACGCTGTCGCAGGCCGCAAAGGATGCTCTGGCGGCCAAGGACGCCGGTCAACCGGTCGAGGCAGCGAACTGGATGGTGGCGGCCGCCAATCCACTGGCGGTCGAAGCCGGGGCGCGGGTGCTGCGCGCGGGTGGCACGGCGGCCGATGCGATGGTGGCGGTGCAGGTCGTTCTGGGGCTGGTCGAGCCGCAATCCTCGGGGTTGGGCGGCGGGGCGTTCCTTGTCTGGTATGACGCTGCAAGCGGCGAGTTGACCACGCTGGACGCCCGCGAAACCGCGCCGCGCGCGGCGACGCCGACCTTGTTTCAGGACGAAAATGGCGAACCGCTGGGGTTCTTCGATGCGGTTGTCGGCGGTCTGTCCGTCGGCACCCCCGGCACGCCCGCGCTGCTGGAGGCGGCGCACCGCCGCTGGGGCGGCAAGCCGTGGCCGTCGCTGTTCGATGATGCGATCGGGCTGGCCGAGGGCGGTTTTGCCGTCTCTCCGCGCCTCGCCGGTCTGGTTGCCGCCGATGCCGAGCGGCTGGCCCGGTTCCCGGCAACTGCCGACTATTTCCTGCCGGGTGGGCAGCCCGTAGCCGAAGGCGACACGTTGAAAAACCCTGCCTATGCCGAAACGCTGCGAACACTGGCCGCCGAGGGATCGGCGGGGTTTTACGGCGGTGACATCGCGGCGGGCATCGTCAGCGCCGTACGCTCTGCCCCCGGCAATCCCGGTGTCCTGTCCGGTGTCGATCTGGCGCTCTATCAGGTGATCGAGCGTGCGCCGGTCTGCGCTGCCTATCGCGCCTATGAGGTCTGTGGCATGGGGCCGCCTTCGTCGGGGGCGCTGACGGTGGGACAGATCCTGGGGATGCTCGACAGCTATGATCTGGCAGCGCTTGGTCCAACCAGCGCCGAAGCGTGGCGGCTGATCGGCGATGCCTCACGCCTCGCCTTTGCGGATCGGGGCCGGTACATGGCCGACAGTGATTTCGTGCCGATGCCGACCAAGGGGCTGGTCGATTCCGCCTATCTGAGCGGGCGCGGCGCGCTGCTGGACACCGGCGCGGCCCTGTCCGACGTGGCCCCCGGTACTCCCGAATTCGATCACGCCCTGATCTGGGCCGATGATCAATCGATCGAATTTCCGTCCACCTCGCATATTTCGATCGTGGACGCGCAGGGCAATGTCCTGTCGATGACCACGACGATCGAAAACGGCTTTGGCTCGCGCCTGATGACGAACGGGTTTCTGCTCAACAACGAATTGACCGATTTTTCGTTCCGCACCCATGCTGACGGTGTACCCATCGCCAACCGGCTGGAACCCGGAAAGCGGCCACGTTCATCGATGAGCCCGACCATCGTGATGAAGGACGGCAAGCCGGTGCTGGCCATCGGCTCTCCGGGCGGCAGCCGGATCATCGGCTATGTGGCCAAATCCATCATCGCGTGGGCGGATTGGGGCATGGATGTGCAACAGGCGTTGGCCCTGCCGCATCTGGTCAACCGATTTGGCACCTATGACGTGGAACAGGACACCGCCGCGACCGAACTGACCGAACCGCTGACCGCGCTGGGCTATGAGGTCAACGCGCGCGATCTGACCTCTGGCCTGCACGCCATCGAGATCGGCGAGGTGCTGAAAGGCGGGGCGGACCCGCGTCGCGAAGGCATCGCGCTGGGCGAATGAACCGCTACCGGGTTGTGGGTATTGTCCGCGACGCGCACGTTTCGTAGCAATGCGGGGCGGTCACGCAGACCGCAAAGGGGAGAAACACCATGGTTCAGGCCACGGCGCTGCCGCGCAACGAGACCGGCATAGAAACCGTCATCGGCATCCTGAAACAACGATTTGGCGACAGGTTGCAGACCGGTGCATCGATCCGCGAACAACACGGCCACACGACGACCTGGATCAACAACCAGTCCCCCGACGCGGTGGTGTTTCCCGAAACCACGTCGGAAGTTTCGGATATCGTCAAGACCTGCGCCCGACACAGGGTTCCGGTCATTGCCTTCGGCACCGGCACCTCGCTGGAAGGGCATGTAAACGCGCCCGCTGGCGGGATTTCGGTTGATCTGATGCGAATGAACAAGGTTCTTGCGGTTCATGCCGAGGATCTGGATTGCGTGGTTCAGCCCGGTGTCACCCGCGAGGACCTGAACACCTACCTTCGCGATCAGGGCCTGTTCTTTCCAATCGATCCCGGCGCCAATGCCTCGCTGGGCGGCATGGCCGCGACGCGCGCCTCGGGCACCAACGCGGTGCGCTACGGGACGATGAAGGACAACATCCTGAGCCTTGAGGCGGTGATGCCCGATGGCCGGATCATCCGCACCGGCACCCGCGCCAGGAAATCCTCGGCAGGTTACGACCTGACCCGCCTGCTGATCGGCTCCGAGGGGACGCTTGGCCTAATCACCGAAATCACCCTGCGCCTGCAGGGCATCCCCGAGGCGATCAGTTCGGCCCGCTGTTCCTTTCCCTCGGTCGATGCCGCCTGCCGGGCGGTGATGACGACGATCCAATACGGCATCCCGGTGGCCCGGATCGAGCTTCTGGACGAGCTTTCGGTTGCCGCCGCCAATGCCTATTCCAGGCTGGACCTGCCGGAAACGCCGCTGCTGCTGTTGGAATTTCACGGCTCCGAGGCCGGGGTGGTCGAACAGGCGGAAACATTCGGGGCCATCGCCGAGGAATTCGGCGGCACCGATTTTGCCGCCACCACCTCGACCGAAGACCGCAACAAGCTCTGGCAGGCGCGCCACGACATGTACTGGGCGTGCCTGCAACTGCGTCCGGGGGCGCAGGGGATTTCCACCGATGTCTGCGTTCCGATCTCGCGGCTGGCCGAAGCGGTGACCATGGCACAGGCCAAGACGGCAGAACTTGGGCTGCTGGCCCCCGTCGTCGGCCATGTCGGTGACGGGAATTTCCACACGCTCGTGCTGTTGGACATGGCCAATCCCGACGAGGTTGCCAAGGCCGAAACCTTTGTCGGCTGGCTGAACGAACTGGCGATATCGATGGACGGAACCTGCACGGGTGAGCATGGAATCGGGCAGGGCAAAAAGCCCTATCTCGAAAAGGAACTCGGCCCGGCCACGCTTTACATGAAAGCGGTCAAGGCGGCGCTTGATCCCGACAACATCATGAACCCGGGCAAGATTCTCTAACTTTGCAAAGCCGCGACTTTCGCGCCCTTGCCGGCGCTGCAAGTCGTCAATCGTCGGCTTGTGAGTGGCCTAGGTCGGTTTTGCGCAATTTTAAGTCGGATGGACTTGGCGCTGTGCCCTGCCGTTCGGCATAAACCATCCCAAACAGACTCAATCCGGAGAGCGGGCAAATGAAAACCCAAGTCAAAGCACTGGTCGTCGGCGGTGGTGCCGTCGGGACCTCGATTGCCTATCACCTGGCCAAGGCGGGCTGGGACGACGTCATGCTGATCGAGCGGGACGAACTCACCTCGGGTTCGACATGGCACGCGGCGGGTCTGCTGCCGCTCTTCAACATGTCTTACGCGACCACCCACATTCACAAATACTCGGTCGATTTCTACAAGACGCTGGAAGAGGAAACCGGGCTGAACGCCGGTTTCGCCGTCGTTGGCAACCTGCGCATGGCGCAGACGCAAGAGCGTATGGACGAATACATGCTCTATGCCTCGACCGCCGAAACCTGCGACGTGAAATACGAGTGGCTGACCCCGGACCAGATCAAGGAGCGCTGGCCACTGATCGAAACGGGCGACCTGAAGGGCGCGATCTATCACACCGAGGATGGCTATATTAACCCCGCTGACGTGACGCAGGCGATGGCCAAGGGTGCCCGTCAGCGCGGTGTCGATATCGTGCGCAAGATGCAGGCCGATGCCTTCCACTGGAACGGCACCCATTGGGAGGTCACCTGCACCAAGATGGTCGAGCAGGGCGGCAACCTGGTGCCTTCGGACGAGCAGGTGGTGATCACCGCCGAGCATGTCGTGACTGCCAGCGGCAACCATGCGCAGCGCACCGCCAAGATGCTGGGCATCAAGATGCCCGCGATCCCGGTCGAACACACCTTTATCGTCATGGACAAGGACCCCGAGCTGGTCAAATGGCGCGAAGCGGGCAACCCGGAGCACCCGGTTGTGCGCGACGCCGACAACGAATCCTACGCCCGCGAAGAGCGCGGCGGCTGGATTTTGGGCATCTATGAACACGGCGCGCCCGCGCGGTTCGAACATGGCGTGCCCGACAGCTTCCGCGCCGATCTGTTCCCGCTGGATCTGGACCGGATTGCCGAACAGTACATGGCGATGGCCGAACGCGTGCCGTCCTGTGCCGAAAGCGGCCTCAAGGACGATTTCAACGGCCCGATCTGCTATACCCCCGACGGCAACCCGCTGGTCGGTCCGGCGCCTGGCCTGCGCAACATGTGGCTGGCCGAGGGTTTCAGCTTTGGCATCACCGCCGCGGGCGGCACCGGCTATTACCTGGCGCAGATGATGGTCGATGGCGAGGCCGAAATCGACATGGCGTCGCTCGACCCCAAGCGGTATTCGTCGAACTGGATGACCACCGAATTCGCGGCCCGCAAGAACGAAGAGTGCTATGAGCACGTCTATATCCTGCACCACCCGGACGAAGAGCGTCAGGCCTGCCGTCCGCTGCGTACCGCGCCCGCCTACGACCGCCAGAAGGCCCGCGGTGCACAGTTCGGCTGGGTCAACGGCTGGGAACGCCCCAACTATTATGGCCCGCTGGACGCACCGGAAAACTTCGACCACGACGCCCGCTCCTTCCGCCGTGGCGGCTGGTGGCAATATGCCGTCGAAGAAGCCAAGGCGATCCGCAACGGTGTTGGCCTGATCGACGCGACCGCGTTCACCAAGCATGTCGTCAAAGGCCCCGGTGCCACTCAGTTCCTGGATTGGTTCACCTGCAACAAGCTGCCCAAGGTCGGCCGCATCAACCTGACCTATGCCCTGACCTCGCACGGCACCACCCGCACCGAATACACCATCGTCCGCAACGGCGAGAACAATTACTATCTGGTCTCTGCCGGGGCCTGGTCCGAGTATGACGCGGACTTCCTGCGCAAGGCCGCCGAAGACAAGATGGAAGAGTTCGGCTATATCGAGATCCAGGACGTGACCACCCAATGGGGTGTCTTCGCCATCGCCGGGCCGAAATCGCGTGATGTGCTGAAAGAGGTGATCGTCGACGCCGACCCGGCAACCGCGCTGTCGAACAAGCGATTCCCGTGGCTGTCGGCCAAGCAGATCGAACTGGGCATGTGCCCGGTGAACGCGATCCGCGTGGCCTATACCGGCGAGCTGGGCTGGGAGCTGCATCACCCGATCGAGATGCAGAACTACCTGTTCGACCTGCTGGAGAAGGCTGGCGAGAAGCACGGCATGAAGCTGGTGGGGGCACGGGCCCAGAACTGGCTGCGCCAGGAGAAATCCTATCGCGCCTTCGGTAACGAACTGGGCCGCGACGCGACCCCGCTGGAAGCCGACCTGCCGCGCTTTGTCGATCTGGAGAAGAACTTCAACGGCAAAGCCAAACTGGAAGAGACCGGCGTCCGCGTCAAATGCTCCACCCTGCTGATCGACGGCCCTGCCGATGCCGATCCCTGGGGCCGCGAGGCGCTTTATGCCGAAGACGGCACCCGTGTGGGCCGCCTGACCTCGGGCGGCTACTCGGTGGCGTTCGAGAAATCCATCGGCATGGGCTACGTGAAGCCCGACTACGCAGTGGAAGGCACCAGGCTGCAGGTCAAGATCCAGGACAAGTTGTGGGATGCGGTCGTCACCTGCGACAGCCCCTATGATCCCAAGAACGAAGTCATCCGCAAGGACGGCTGATCAAACAAGGCCCCGGAGAGATCCGGGGCCTTTGCCTTTTTGGGCAACAGCCAACCGATGGCGACGCAACGGTTGCACTGACCGATTTCGATGAGCGGTTCCAGCCTAAATCTGGCAGATGCTGAAAAGCGAAGAATTGAACGCTCTCAAAGTCCCATCTGGTGAGCAAGGATCGCTAGAGCTCTTCGATCAGTGAAAAAAATGCGCCGTCCGGATCACTAAAGACGACCTTGCGGCGTTTTCCAGCCATTGTTTCGCTGTCACTTACCCGACGCGCCCCATTGTCTTCGGCAAGGTGGCAAGCATCTTTGGTTGACTTGACCCTGATGCTTGGAACCCATGTTGCCGTCGAACCGTCTGGTCGATGCCTTCGATGTTGCGTAGCGACCGGGGTGCCCGACGGTCCGATTATGGTAACATCTTCCTGTTCCCTCTTGGGACAGACTCGCCAGCCAAAGAGCTCGGCGTAGAACAGTTCCGGGAATTCTTTCTCTTCGGTGAAGTAGACCTCGGGGCCGAATTGTCGGCAAGGCACCGGGAAACCATGCCTGGATAGTGAAATCCCCAGAAGCGCTCCGAGTGGATCTCGAATGAGCGCATTGCGCCCAACGCCTGGTACCTCGAATGGGGCCCGGACGTTCGTTCCTCCAAGCGTTTTGGCGCGCTCCACCGCCACGTCCACATCCGGGACTTCGGTGTAGGCGATCCAACCATTTGACTGCTTGGACGGGGTTTCGGCAAGTCCGGCGCCTGCTTCGTCATCGGAAAAGGCCAGGACAAAATCCTTCTCACCGCCACCCCAGGCAAAATCTGTTGCCCGCTCGATCTGGTACGTCCAATTGGTGATACGCTGGTAGAATGCCATCGAGCCCTTCCTGTCAGACGTGAAGAGATCATGCCATACGATTTGACCGACTTTCGACTGCGTCATCATCCTATCTCCTGACATCTTTGTGCTTCTTGACGTTTCGGACCATCTTACCGAAGGCCTTGTCGCGTGACCTGCGTTCGGCGAGGCTGGCAGAGTTAAACGCGTCTTCGGCCATGAGTTTGCGCCATCTTTCCAGCCGCGAAGCATCTAGGGCACCTTCTTCGATAGCCTCCAGAACGGCGCACCCCGGTTCGGTTCTGTGCTGACAATCCGTGAAACGGCAGTTTGCGGCCAACTCCTGGATATCGGAGAAAAGGTTACTGATCCCCTGAACCGCATTGGTGAGCTGCAACTCCCGCATACCAGGGGTGTCCAGAATCAGACAGCCATTGGGCATCGGATGAAGCTCGCGCCTTGTCGTGGTGTGCCGACCTTTTGCGTCATCCTCGCGGATGGCCTTGGTTTCGATGGCTTGGCTGTCGAGCAGCGAATTGGTCAGCGTCGACTTGCCGACTCCGGACGAACCGAGGAAAGCCACCGTCTTGCCCGGCTTGCACCAGTCGGCGAGTTCCGCCCGGGGCGCGCTGCCACGAGCATCGAGTGCAACTATGTCGATCAGGTCCGACACAGCACGGGCCGCGTCGATGTAGCGTTGCGGGTCTGTTGCCAGGTCGGTCTTCGTGAGCACGATAACCGGCGTGATCCTTGCCTCGAACGCCAGTGCGACATAGCGTTCGAGCCGGGCAATGTTGAAGTCCTGATTGCAAGACGTGACGATGAAGGCCGTGTCGATGTTTGCAGCGATCAGTTGTTCCTGGCGGTCGGTGCCAGGTGCGCGTCGTTTGATGAGGCTTTGACGCCCGAGCACCTGACTGGATCTCGGGCGATCCGGGTCCAGCATCAGCCAGTCTCCGACAGTTACATCGTGTCTGGGCGGAAGCATTGTTTCAATGTTCTCGCCAATGACGTGTACCGCGTTGCGATGTACTTCGACCACCCGGACTGGTGGTGTCGCGGCCAATTCGTCGACGCTTATTTGCTGGGCGAAGAAGGGCTTCCAACCCAGTGCCTGAAGAGGGCTGAGTTTTGCCTTGATATCGGTGTCACTTTGGCGCGGTGAAAGGAAATGGGAATAATCCCGTATCATTGCGTGTCAACTTTCATGTCTTGGCCGCAAGTTGGGCTTGGGCGCTGATGGTTTGGAAAAAGATTGCAACCCAACAGTCACCGTCAAAAACAGAGTGACGGCGTCATCTATCGAGGTTGGATTTGCACCGGGAGGCTCACTGCCTCCCTTCCTTACCGGGACATGAAATCTCCATTTCGGATGGCGGCTGTATAGGTTCAAATGATGCCAGACGCAACCGTATGCATGTGACAAAGACCGTTCCGTACATTCAAGAGAGCGGTTAATCGACCAGAGGAAAGGAATAAGCGTTTCGTTCGCTGACCCGCCTCTGATTTGGTTTCGCAATTGCCAAGTCGTTCCGCGTGTGGTGCCGCCGTGTCGGGGTCGTATAGCTTGTGTTCTCAGACCCGGGTTGACCGTTTCTTATCAACGTCCGTTTGAACCAGGCACCCCAATGACCGATTCAGGTGGCAACCTCCAGTTGGTCGACGGCGCCGTATTTAACTAGATGGCGACCGAAACCACGCACCCTCAGTCCGTTGCGTAATGCTTTGACTTAATTCAACAGCTTCAGGCGGGCCAGCACGTCGTCCATGGCGTTCACATAAGGATGGCAGGTCAGCGAGACGACCTGCGTGAACTGTCCGCTGACATAGGTCCGGACAAAGTGGCCCTCCCAGGCGTCGCCCTTGCATCGCTTGATGTTCAGCTGATCGTGGCCCTTGTAGTTCACCGAGTACTTTCCAAGCGACACTTCGCTGAACGCGGTGCGATATTCGGCCTTGTTGGTGATGCTCGACACGCCCTTGAAGCTGCTTGCCGGAAACGGCTCTTCGATCAGGACATTCGCCCTGTCCGGCTCGCCCATATAGATCGACAGGCCGGTGGCCGGGTCATGAGTGTAGTCGACGATGAACGTCGCGCCGGGTGAATACTCCTCGGCCTGACCAACATGTGCGTCCGAGCGGTCACCGTGAGTGGGGACAAAGCGATTGGCCAGCACCTGGCAGATCATGCGCCCCCTGATCGGGTCTTGTTGTGCCAGCACTTGCGAAGACAGCAAGATCAGCAGAATGGCGGCTATGGTCTTCATGGCAGGTACACTCCCAATCAGGAGTGTACCACAAAATCGCCTTCAGATCATCCGACGGCCTCCACCCTCGATTTGCCTAGCTGCCCCTTCACCCCCCGAAATCGGCCGATGTGACCTGACCGTCACCATCCTTGTCGACTTTGGCAAACCAGCTTTCGGTGCCGTTCAGGAATTCTTCCTGGCTGACCGATCCGTCGCCATCGATGTCGTTGAATTCGCGGCGCAGGCCGTTCACCGGGCCTTTCAGCCCCTGTGGGGCGTCGTTGGCCGCCATGTCTGCTGCGCGGGTTTCGTCGAACAGGTCGTATTCCGAGGGGTCCAGCACCTGATTCTCGTCCGCGTCGAACATATAGAACACGTCCGCGCGCTTTTCGCGGGCTTCTTCCAATGACACGGCACCGTCCCCGTCGTTGTCCCAGTTCTCGATGAAATGTGCGCCCGGAACCGGCGTTTCGGCCAGTGCAAATCCAACCACCAGAATGAATGCAGGTCCTGCTAGCAATGCGGGTTTCATGGCGTGATCTTCCTTTTCGTTTTCATGCCCTGAATGTGAAACGGATCAGCGCCGGATATCCGGCGCTGCCAGAATGACGCAGGTCATCCGGTCAGTTCATCAAAACATTCCAGGGCCTTGGCCGCATACATCATCGACGGTCCGCCACCCATCTGGATCGACATGGCCAGAACGTCGGCGACCTCTTCCCGCGACGCGCCCGCATTGACCAATGCCTCTACATGCAACGAGATGCAGGGTTCGCACCGAACCGCCACCGAGATGCCAAGCGCTACGTATTCCTTGGTCTTGTAATCCAGCGTGCCGCCTTCCTTGACGGCCTTGCCCAAAGCCCCGAAGGCGCGCGCGGTGTCGGGGATTGCCCCGTTCAGGTTCCGCAGGCCGGACCGGGTTGCGGACAGTTTCTCTTGCCAGTTCATGCAGGGTGCCCCTTTGCAAACATATCATTGTCTGCATGTGTAGGGCGCTGACCAGGCCGTCTCCTTGATCTTGATCAGGTGCGGGGCCTTTCCGCGATCAGGGCCAGGTTGTTTGCGGGCATCTCCACCACTTCGACCATCTCAAGGCTCGAGGCCTGGATCAGGTCGATCATGTCGAAATCGTCCTTGTAGCCGATCTCGGGGTCCTGCGCGGTCAGGGCCGCGTGGAACCTGGCATCGCCCTCGCTGGTCAGCTCTCCGGCGCGCATGAACGGGCCGTACAGAACGAATCGCCCACCGGGGGCGAGGGCCGCTGCAACCTCGCGGATCAGCGTTGTGGTTTCGGGCTGGCTGATGAGGTGCAGCAAGTTGATCAGGATGATCAGGTTCTGCCCGCCGTGGCGGGAGCCCCACCCCTCGGCCGTTGCATTCAGGTTCCACGCGGGCAGGACATTCGCCAGATCCGCAGCATAGGCGTCGATGCTGGCCCGGCGCTCGGCGTCGACCTCGGTCGGCTGCCATGTGATCTGCGGAAACCGCTCGGCAAAGGCGGCAACATGCTGTCCGGTGCCGCTGGCCAGTTCCAGCGCCTTGCCTTGGCTCGGCGCCACATGGGCCAGCAGGTCGCACAGCGCCTGCGCGTTGCGGCTGGCGGCCGGCGCCACAAGCCTTGCGCCGTCGCCCTGTTCGGCAACGCTGGCATTCGCGGGCAGCTTGCGCCGGGTCATGACCGCAACCTGTCCGGTCGCAGCGCGGCGACCACCTGTGACTCCAGTTCCGGCGCGTTGCCGACGGTCAGATCCGCCACCAGTCGCGACGCGGCAGGGGCGGATTGAAACCCGTACCCGCCCTGACCGGCGCACCAGACAAAGCTTGGCCGGGCCGGGTCGGGGCCCAGCACCAGCGATTTGTCGGGGGCAAAGCTGCGCAACCCGGCCCAGTTGGTTTCGACCCGCGTCACCGGTTCTGTGACCATTTCTTCGTACCGCGCCAGCCCCTCGGCCAGAACCATGTCGTCGGCATAGGCGTCATGCGGTTCCACCGGATCGGCATCGGCGGGCGAGACCAGCAGCTTTCCCGCGTCAGGCTTGGCATACCACGTCTCGCCAACCCCCATCAGCAGGGGCCAGCCGGTCACGTCATGCCCGCCCGGCGCGGGCAGGCGCGCCATCGAGCGGCGGCAGGGTGTGATGCCGATGGGATCGACCCCGGCCAAGCGGGCGATCTGATCCGCCCAGGCTCCGGCAGCATTCACGAGTGTGCGGGCCTCATACCGGCCGTTGGCGTCGACCAGCCAATGACCGTCACTGACGATACCGGTCACCTGTTTCCGGGTCAGAACCGACCCGCCATTGGCGCGGATTTGCCGCGCGAAATCCTGCAGCATCCGGTCGGTGTCGATATCCTGCGCCCGGCCGCAATAGGCGGCAAATGCGACAGTATCGGGATTCAGGATGGGCAC
>NZ_JBXWSF010000079.1:0-19001 GCF_059613285.1 Ruegeria sp. BHSB058
CAACAAGCGGCTGGCGGTGGACAAGATCATGCTGCACGGGCTGCGCGCGCTGGAGGCGCAGGGGTTCGAGATCGTCGAGGGCGAGGAGGTCACCGAAAAGACCCGCGCCGTGAAGGGACCGGACGAGATTCTGGCGATGCGTTGTGCACACCATGCCTGTGAAACGGCCGTCGGGGCGATGGAGGAGTTTGCCCGCGCCAATGTGGGCGATGGCAGGACCAGCGAGGATGACATCTGGGCGGTGCTGCACGCCGAGAACATCCGGCGTGGCGGAGAGTGGATCGAAACCCGCCTGCTGGCCTCGGGGCAGCGCACCAATCCGTGGTTCCAGGAATGCGGGCCGCGCATCACACAAAAGAACGAGGTCATCGCCTTTGACACCGATCTGATCGGGTCCTACGGCATCTGCATCGACATCAGCCGCACGTGGTGGATCGGCGACCAGAAACCGACGAATGCAATGGTCTATGCGATGCGGCACGCGCATGAGCATATCATGACCAACATGGAGATGCTCAGGCCCGGCGTGACCATTCCGGAACTGACCGCCAACGCGCACCGGCTGGATGACAAGTTCCAGGCGCAGAAATACGGCTGTATGATACATGGGGTGGGATTGTGCGACGAGTGGCCGTTGGTGTCCTACCCCGACAAGGCGGTCGAGGGGGCCTATGATTACGCGCTGGAGCCGGGCATGGTGTTGTGTGTCGAAGCCTGCGTCGGCGAAGTGGGCGGCGAATTCTCGATCAAGCTGGAGGATCAGGTGCTGATCACCGAGGACGGGTACGAGAACCTGACCACCTATCCCTTCGACAAGGCGCTTATGGGGGAATAGGCTGTCGGTATGACCGACAACACGCCCGGAGACGCCCCCTGTTTTGCGCATCATCTGGTCAACGGCTTTCCCGTTGACCCCGAGACGTGGCGCGACGTGGCGCGGTTTCGCCGTGCGGAACGGGCGCGCCTGCTGGGGTTGCGCGACGCCATGCGCCCCGAGGAGCGGAACCGGCAGGCAAAGGTCATCGCCGACGGTCTTGACCGGCTGATCGAACCGGGCCCCGGCAAGGTGATCGCGGTCTATTGGCCGATCCGGGCCGAGTTGGACCTGCGCGGGTGGATGCGCCGCTGTCACGAGCGCGGCGCGACGACATGTTTGCCGGTGGTGATGCAAAAGGATGCGCCGCTGGTCTTTCGCGAGTGGACACCCGGCTGCGCGATGGAGCGCGGTTTCTGGCGGATACCGGTTCCGGCAGAAGGCGCTTTTTGCGATCCGGATGTGGTGATATCTCCGGTTCTGGGCATCGACGCGAATGGCTACCGGCTGGGCAATGGCGGCGGATATTATGACCGCACACTGGCAGCGATGCCGCGCAAACCGCGCGCCTTTGGCGTCGGTCAGGGGTTCGCGCGGATCGCGACCATCTATCCGATGCCCTGGGATGTTGCGATGAATGCGGTGGTTCTTGGGAACGGCGATCTGTGGCAATTTCCCCGGTGAGACCGCACGGGGCCTCACCTTGACGTGACACCGGCGACACATGGCTTGTAAGCGCGCGCCACCCTTCCCAAACTCCTGTCGACTTCAGGAGACTTAACATGCCCACAGAACGCATCACCTTTGCCGGCCATGATGGCGGCCAGCTTGCAGCCCGGTTCGACTTGCCCGATGGCCCCATTCTGGCAACCGCGATTTTCGCCCATTGCTTCACCTGTTCCAAGGATATCCCCGCCGCACGGCGTATCGCGGCGCGGCTGGCGGCGATGGGGATTGCGGTGTTGCGGTTCGATTTCACCGGGCTGGGTCATTCCGAAGGCGAATTCGCCAACACCACCTTTACCTCGAATGTCGAGGATCTGGTCGCGGCGGGACAGTACCTGAGCGGGCGCGACATGGCGCCATCGGTTCTGATCGGTCATTCGCTGGGTGGGGCTGCGGTGCTGCGCGCCCGTGCCGGACTGCCATCGGTCAAGGCGGTGGTCACATTGGGCGCCCCTGCCGATCCGGGCCATGTCTCGCATCATTTCGAAGGTGAAATCCCGAGAATTCAGCAGGAAGGCGCCGCCGAAGTTCTTCTGGGCGGCAGGCCCTTCCGGATCGGGCGCGATTTTGTCGAGGATATTTCCAGCATCTCGCTGACCGAGGCGATCGGCGGGTTGAAGGCGGCGCTGCTGGTGCTGCATGCACCGCGCGACGACACTGTCAGCATCGACAATGCCGCGCAGATCTTTCAGGCGGCAAAACACCCCAAAAGCTTTGTCACGCTCGACGGCGCGGATCACCTGATCTCGCGCGCGGAGGATGCAGAATATGCCGCCGACGTCATATCGGCCTGGGTATCGCGCTATCTGGACCTGACCCCCCCAGCCCCGCCCCCGGGTGCGCCCGAGGGCATCGTGCGGGTGACCGAAGCCGACGTGAACGGGTTTCTGCAGGATGTGCAGTCGGGGCCGGATCATCACACGCTTGCGGATGAACCGGTCGCCTATGGCGGCACAGACAAGGGCATGTCGCCCTATGGATACCTGGCGGCGGGGCTTGGGGCGTGCACCTCGATGACGATCCGCATGTATGCCCGGCGCAAGCAATGGCCGCTGAAAGGGATCAGTGTCGATGTCAGCCACAACAAGGTGCATGCACAGGATGCCGGGCTGAAGACGGACAGCAAGATCGACCATTTCGACCGGCGAATCCGCCTGGACGGCCCGCTGGACACCGAACAGCGGCGGAAACTGCTGGAGATCGCCGACAAATGCCCGGTGCACCGGACATTGGAAGGATCGGCACATGTGACCACGGTTCTTGTGGAAGACCCGCTGGCCGTCTGAGGGCTTTTGGGGACCGCGGTCGGGTCTTTCGACCGCGGGTTACCGCGCGCGCCCTGGCCGGGATGATCGACGAAAATTATATGCGGCCCCCTCATCCACCGGCGCGTGCCGAAAACGGTACTTGGTGAGCCTGTATCCAGACAGGCGCGACCCAAAAAGGCTTACGCAAGGCCGGTATACAGCAATGGTATGGCTCAAACCCGGCGACATCACGCGCACGAGATAGCTTTCATAACCCAAACTTAACGATTTGAAGAGAAAATCAACAATAACCGCATAATGCGAAACTGATCGATGAGAAGCCAAGACTTCGATGTTGCGAGGTAATGTTGAATGAGACAATGCTGGTGGAATTTGATCACTAGGAAACATAGGCATGACAGAATTATCTCTTAACTTTGGCTTTCATCCCAATCGGTTAGAAATAGACGCTGGTGAAGTAACCATCAGAACATTACCGGAACACGAATCCACGGTCGCGGACCTTTTTGAAGCAGAGGTCATCGAAAATCACTGGGTTTATGCACCGCCACAAAAAACCAGGAATTTCATATCGGGCATCGTAAGCGAAAAACCCTATTCTGCCCGTGTCTTCGGGCTACCCAAGACACACACGATCACTCATCGCAGTGCAAACGATGAGGAGCATTTGACGTTTCATCTTTGGAGTGTCTCGTTTTTCACCGGATTGCGTCTGACCGCTACAAACGCAGGTTTTCTGGACGCCACGCCAACTAAACCCGGAAAGCTAGTAGACTTCACTCCACTCTTCGACGACCTCGCACAAAGTATTGATCTCACCGAACGTTTCTGGATCGATAACCACACAAAACCTCGTCAGCCTTGTCGCTTCGCTGCCGCCATTCACGCCCTTTTCTTGGCGCAATATCCACCCGCCCTACAATTTGAACGTTTCTTGTATTTGTATACCGCGCTAGACGCCTGTTATAAAATCGCCGAAGAAATGAAACCACCAAATAATAGAATAGTTCACGCAAAGCGTGCTGAGTGGCTGTGCCAGCAATTTGAAATGAGTGTTCCAGAATGGGCAGATTCGAGTATTTCAGGGGCGGCTGAGATCGCCGCTATTCGGAATGATGCAGTACATGAAGCCCTCTTTATGGGTCAGCCGCTCGGCTTCGGTTTACATGGTGTTGGCTCCAACCAGAATCTGACGCTGGAACTTCAGGCTCTTATATGTCGCTTTCTCGTTGCATTGATCGGCGCGCACAACACAAGCTACGTGAAATCGCCTGTCAACTGTCGGTCTATCCATAGTCTACGCCTCACTTGACTGTCGTCCACATAAGAAAAGGCCCGGAGCGATGCGCACCGGGCCTTTCGTCTTGTTGCCGTCAGGCTTAGCCGCGGGCGTTGCCCACCAGTTTCCACAGGCCGGGGATCAGCAGCGCGGCCAGCACCAGCTTGATCGCGTCGCCCACCAGGAACGGGGTCAGGCCCCATTCGAGGATCGGCTTGTCCCAGCCATAGAGCTGGCCCAGCCACAGCAGGCCGGGAACGTAGATCAGCACGTTGGCCAGCACCAGCGCCAGCGCCATCTTGCCGAACGAACGGTCCCAGCCGCGCGCGGCCAGTGCGCCCAGCGTCACCGTGGCCAGCAGGTAACCGACCAGATAGCCGCCGGTGCCGCCCATCATGTAGGTCAGGCCGAATTTCTCGGCCGAGGATCCGGCGAACACGTCAAAGCCCAGCGCGCCGACCAGCAGGTAACCCAGCATGGTCACCAGGCCCAGGCGCGCGCCATAGGCGGTGCCGATCGAGAGAACGGCAAACGTTCCCATGGTGATCGGAACCGGCCACATCGGCACCTTGATTTTTGCGGCAATCGCCAGGGCAACGATGCCCAGCGCCACCAGAACCACTTGCTTGACCCTGAGGGCCGTTCCTTCGCGCGGGCCGATTGCGTCGGCCAGAACACTCATGCTCATTCCATGGTCTCCCATATCAATCCGTCATTGGCACACAGCAATGCCCATTCAGGCCGCCTGCTGCAAGAAGTTTACGCTATCGGCGCGAGAATTCCGTCCTCATTTCATAGGATTTGCGCGGACCCGAGACCGTCCAGCGCACGCTCCAGCGCGGCCAGGCGGAGAAATCATAGGCCGCGTCATAGCTGTCGGGCGGGCAGTCGTGGTGGTCGGCCGGTTTTGCTTGACCCAGGGTTAAGCCATGGAAATAACGGCCATCTTCGAAATGAATCGCGATCTGCGGGCCTGCGGCTTGCCACAGATAGCGGCGGGTTCCGCGCATCGGCTGCTGGCCGGGGATGCGCAGCGTAACCTCTTCGTCATAGACGAGGCCCTCTTCGCTGCGACGCAGCGTCGCGACCCCGTCGGCACGCAGGATCTGGCCGGACAGGCGGTCGTCGATCACCCGCTCAAGGCGCCATTCGCCCTCGAAATCGGCAATTCTCTGCGGCGCGGTCATCGGCGTAACCGGCGTGGGGGTAGAAAAATCAGGGCAAACCGTCTCATCCGGGGTCTCGTGTCTTGTTCCAGCGCGCGCGGGGGTCTAAGACCCGCGCCAACGCCCCATGCCAATCACAAAAAGGTGCCGCTGCCAATGATCCCCCGCTATTCCCGCCCCGAAATGGTCGCCATCTGGTCGCCCGAGACCAAGTTCCGCATCTGGTACGAAATCGAGGCCCATGCCTGTGACGCGCAGGCCGAGCTGGGGGTGATCCCAAAGGCCAATGCCGAGGCCGTGTGGAAGGCCCGGGACGTGGAATTCGACGTGGCCCGGATCGACGAGATCGAGGCGGTGACCAAGCATGACGTGATCGCGTTCCTGACCCATCTGGCCGAGCATATCGGGTCAGAGGATGCGCGCTTCGTGCATCAGGGCATGACCTCGTCGGACGTGCTGGACACCACGCTGAACATCCAGCTGGTACGCGCCGCCGACATCCTGCTGGCGGATATGGACAAGGTGCTGGCGGCGCTGAAAAAGCGCGCCCACGAACACAAGGACACCATTCGCATCGGCCGCAGCCACGGCATCCATGCCGAGCCGACGACGATGGGGCTGACCTTTGCCCGCTTTTATGCCGAGATGGACCGCAACAAGAACCGGTTGGAAAAAGCGCGGTGGGAAGTGGCCACTGGCGCGATATCCGGCGCGGTCGGCACCTTTGCCAATATCGACCCTGCGGTCGAGGAACATGTGTGCGAAAAGCTGGGCCTGCGCCCCGAGCCGATTTCCACCCAGGTCATTCCGCGCGACCGGCATGCGATGTTCTTTGCCACGCTGGGCGTGATCGCCAGCAGCATCGAGAACATCGCCGTCGAGATCCGCCACATGCAGCGGACCGAGGTACTGGAAGCGGAAGAGTTCTTCTCGAAAGGTCAGAAGGGATCGTCGGCGATGCCGCACAAGCGCAACCCGGTCTTGACCGAGAACCTGACCGGCCTCGCCCGGCTGGTGCGCATGGCGGTGATCCCGGCGATGGAGAACGTGGCGCTGTGGCACGAGCGGGATATCTCGCATTCCTCGGTGGAGCGCGGCATCGGCCCCGACGCCACCGTGACGCTGGATTTCGCGCTGAACCGTCTGGCCGGCGTGATCGAGAATCTGGTCGTCTATCCCGACAACATGCTTGCCAACATGAACAAGTTCCGAGGGCTGGTGATGAGCCAGCGGGTGTTGCTGGCACTGACTCAGGCGGGGGTGAGCCGCGAGGACGCCTATCGTCTGGTGCAGCGCAACGCCATGAAGGTCTGGGAACAGGGCAAGGATTTCAAGACCGAGCTGCTGGGTGATTCCGAGGTGACGGCAGCACTCAGTCCGGCGGAGATCGAAGAGAAATTCGATCTGGGTTATCACACCAAACACGTGGACACGATTTTCGCGCGTGTTTTCGGCGCGTAACCGGTCACAGTTCAAGTACAAAGTGCAAGGCCCGGATCGCACGCGTGATCCGGGCTTTGTTCTTTTGCCAGACGGGACAAAACCGGCTATGATGAAAGCGCAAGTCGAGACAGGAGAAACGCGATGACGTTCAAGACGCTAGCTTGCGCTGTTGTTTTCGGGCTGTCGGCCTCGGTCGCCCTGGCCTGCGAAATTCATCAGCAACAAACGCAGTCCTGCGTACCCGGCACCGTCTGGGACAGCGAAAGCCAGAGCTGCGTGAAAGAGGTCACGAGTTGAACTGTGCCTCACCGAAGTTTGAAAGAAAGCGGGTCGCTTGCGGCTCGCTTTTTTCAATGTCACGCTATTTGATTTGAGAACGGATATTTGACCGGAGACCTTCGATGCGCCTGTTGATCGCGACTGCTATTGCCCTTTCTGGATTTGCCTTCACCCCCGATACGGCCCTTGCCGCCAGCGGTGGCAGCGGAAGCCCGCCCAAGACCACGAAAACCACCAAGAAATGCCTGTTCGGGCGGGTCTGGGATGTGGATACGCAGAAATGCGTCAAACCGAGCGCGACCAATTTCACCGATGACGAACTGTACGAAGCCGCGCGCGAGCTGGCCTATGACGGGCAGTTGGCTCATGCACAGAATGTGTTGCGGGTGATGAGCGATCAGAACGACGACCGCGTCCTGACCTATTGGGGATTTACCTATCGCAAACAGGGCCAGACCGATCTGGCCAACGCCTATTATCAAAAGGCGATCGCCACCAATCCCGACAATCTTCTGGCCCGCAGCTATATGGGACAGGGATTTGTCGCCGAAGGCAAGACCGGCCTGGCCATCGAGCAATTGAAAGAGATCAAGGCGCGGGGTGGCGAGGGAAGCTGGCCCGAAACCTCGCTGCGCGATGCGATCCGGTCGGGGGTCACTTACAGCTATTGAGGTTCAGCCTTTCTTTACCGGTGTGCGGCTAGCCTGACTGCGGAAGTCAATTGTTGGATGGCGCAGGCGATGCAGGACGGCAGTGCATTGGTTCGAACAGGTGCGGGTGCGCCGCGGGCGCGTGCCCCGGAACCGGATGTGGTGGAAGAACGCAGGGTTCCGCGGGACCTGTCCAACCTTCAGAAGGCCGCCGTC
This sequence comes from Ruegeria sp. BHSB058, assembly GCF_059613285.1. Lineage (NCBI taxonomy): Bacteria > Pseudomonadati > Pseudomonadota > Alphaproteobacteria > Rhodobacterales > Roseobacteraceae > Ruegeria > Ruegeria sp. BHSB058. Next base: position 7,842 of record NZ_JBXWSF010000079.1, read on the forward strand.
GTGGTGCGGCTGTTGCTCAACGAAGGCGCGGATATCCCGCTGGAGGAGCTGCCCGAGGAACTGCAGGCCCGGCTGACGCAGCAGATGGGGTGCATGGGGCTGGTGGACCGGGTGACACTGGACGCCGTCGCGCATGAGTTTGCCGAGACGTTGGAGGGGATCGGCCTGTCCTTCCCGCACGGGCTGGCCGGGGCGCTGGACGCGATGACCGGCAAGATCGGCGCAAGTACGGCGGCGCGCCTGCGCAAGGAGGCCGGGGTGCGCCAGATCGGCGATCCGTGGCAACGTTTGCGCGCGCTGGAAGCCAAAGAACTGGCTGAAATGGCGCAGGCCGAGAGCACCGAAGTGGCGGCGGTGATGCTGTCCAAGCTTGACACGCCCAAGGCCGCCGCCCTGCTGGGATGCCTGCCGGGGCCGGTGGCGCGGCGCATCACCTATGCCATGTCGCAGACCGGCAATGTGACGCCCGAGGCGGTGGACCGGATCGGCTGGTCGCTGGCGGCGCAACTGGACCGCAAGCCGGTGCCCGCGTTCAAGGACCGGCCCGAGGCGCGGGTTGGCGCCATCCTCAACCAGTCGGCGGCCAGCACCCGCGACGGGCTGTTGCATGCGCTGGACGAGGAGGACGCGGAGTTCGCCAGCAATGTGCGCCGGGTGATCTTTACCTTTGCCCATATCCCGGAGCGGATTTCGACGCGCGATGTCGCGGCGGTGATCCGGGGGGTCGAACAGCCGGTTCTGGTCGCGGCGCTGGCCGGGGCCGAGACCGAGGGCGACCGGGCGGCGGCGGAGTTTCTGCTGGCCAACATGTCGAGCCGCATGGCGGACAACCTGCGCGAGGAGGTCGCCGAGCGTGGCAAGGTCAAACGGGCCGAGGCCGAACAGGCCATGGCCGAAGTTGTGGGATCAATCCGCACGCTGGTCGATGACGGGACAATCACGCTGATCGAGCCGGAGGCCGAAGAAGCGGCCTGACCCAGCGTCAGGAACGTTACGGCAATTGCGAAGCAAGTGGATGGACCGGCAACGCGTCCCGGCCTATCAAGCCCTATGACAACCGCCCTTCCCTTGCCCCACGATGGAGACCCGGCTTGAGCGCCGGGGCGGGTCGCGCCATCGTGATGATGGTGCTGGCGATCCTGTGCTTTTCGCTGATGGATGCTTCGGTCAAGGCGCTGGCGCCGAAGATCGGGGTGCTTTCGGCGCTTTGGGTGCGATATGCCGGGCAGATGCTGGTGGTGCTGGTGCTGGTTCTGCCGCGCCTGCGGCGGATCGTGCGGACACGGTACCCGAAGCTGCAATTGCTGCGCTCGCTGCTGCTGATGGGGGCGACGGGGTTTTTCTTTGTCGGGCTGAGTCGCATTCCCCTGACGGATGCGGCGGCACTGATGTCGATCAACCCGGTTCTGATCACACTGGGGGCGGCGTTGTTTCTGCGCGAACCACTCGGGCCGCGCCGGATCACCGGGATCGTGGTGGCCGTGCTGGGGGCTGCGATGGTAATCCGCCCCGGCTCGTCGGTGTTTCAACCGGCCGCGTTCTTTCCCATCGGGGCGGCCATCTGTTATTCGGCCTATGCCTTGCTGACCCGGCGCGTGGGTCCGGACGAGGACCCGTGGACATCGCTGTTTTATACCGGGCTGGTGGGCACGGTTCTGCTGAGCCTGATCGCCCCGGCGCAATGGCAGATGCCCGAGCCGTCGGGCTGGGGGCTGATCGTGCTGGTCGCGGGGTTCGGCACAATGGGACAGATGTTCCTGATCCTGGCCTTCAGCCGGGGCGAGGCGGCGATGCTGGCGCCCTATGCCTATTCCGGTCTGGGCTTTGCCGCGTTGTGGAGCGTGCTGTTCTTTGCGGAATACCCCGATCCGTGGACCGTCCTTGGCACGCTTGTGATCGCGGGGGCGGGTCTGTATGTCTGGCATCGCGAGACGCAACAGCGGTGAGACCCCTATATGCCCATCGAAAAATCGGAACTCGGCCGAGTTGAACTTGGCAAATACTATGCCGCCAACGTGTTTCTGAAGGGCGTGATCGGCGCCATGCACCTGTTGCCTTACGAGCGCCGCCTTGCGGCGATGGGCGCGATGGTGCGCCGTTTGTCGCCGCTGGTGGGGTTCCGCAAGCGGGTGGAGAAGAACCTGAAACTCACCTGCCCCGACCTGCCGTCCGACGAGGTCGACCGGATCTGCCGCGAGGTGCCCGACAATGCCGGGCGCGCGATCATGGAACATTTCTCGCCCGAGGATTTCACCGACCGCCAGAGAAACGCCAAGGTGTCCGGCGCGGGCGTTGCGGCCTTTGATCAGGCGGTGGCCGAGGGGCGGCCGCTGATGATGATCACCGCGCATTTCGGTCACTATCTGGCCGCGCGCATCGCGTTGCAGACCCGCAGCGGCAAACCGATCGGATGCCTCTATCGCCGCATGGCCAACCCCTATTTCAACGAGATGTATGTGGACGCGTTCCACCGCACCGGCGAGCCGATGTTCGAACAGGGTCGCAGGGGCATGATGGAAATGGTGCGGTCACTGAAACAGGGCGGCATCATCGCGATTGTCTCGGACCTGCACGCGCATGGCGGCGAGGAACTGACCTTTTTTGGCAAACCTGCAGTCACCTCGATCCTGAATGCGGAACTGGCGATCAAATACGGTGCGGTTATGATCCCATGTTATGCCGTCCGGCAACCCAACGGGGTCGATTTCGAAATCGTTCTGCACGACCCGGTGCCGCATTCCGATGCCAAGACCATGACGCAGTACATCAATGACGACCTCGAAGCGATGGTGCGTCAGCATATGGGCCAGTGGTTCTGGATCCACCGCCGCTGGAAAGCGTGGAACGGTCTGGGCGTTCAGCCCGAGGACATGCCCTGATCACTCGACCCTGGCGGCGGCGACGATTGGCCCCTGATCGGCGTGCTGCACGATCACGACGGCAGGGAGATGAGGATCGAGCGAGGTGGTGAAGTTCGCCTCTGCTGATCCGCTCCATTGGCCCGCAACCTGCCAGCTTTCCACTACGTTGGCATAGTTCAGGTCATGCCCGGCCAGCTCTCCGCGTTTGATCGAGGCATGGCGCAGCGGGGAATACTGAACGACCTGGATCGAGTAGGTACCACGTTCCGTCAGGCTGAGCGGCGCAACGTCGATTGAAAGATCGTCACCATTGCGGACCGCGGAAACGCTGACAACATCCGGCCGGGCGCTGTGAAGGCGGATCAGCCGCTCAAGTTCGCGCCCTTTGGCACCGACCACATCGTGCTGACCGTTGATCACCATTTGCGGCGTATAGATCATCGATCGGCCGCCCTCGCGCGCATAGGCGCGTTGGCGCTGGGCATGACTGGGATCGGCATACTCGTCTTTCCAGCCGATGTAGTCCCAGTAATCGACATGCAGGGCCAGGCCGATCACGTCGTCGCGCTGCGCCAGTTCGTGCATGATCCGGTCTGCCGGGGGACACGAGGAACAGCCCTGCGAGGTGAAAAGCTCGACCACGACAGGATTTCCTTCGGCCGATGCCGGCGTGATCGTGGACAGGCAGAACAATGCGGCGGCGAACGATTTGAACATGGGTGGCCCTGGTTGAATTGGGATGGCTACCTTGGTGTAGAACGCCTGCCGTTCAACCGCTAATCAAGGTTTCTTGAGTTGGATGTCAGCGGATCGGTCAAAAATGTGTGCAATGGTATACAAAAATTGCCGCACCCCCCGTCTTGGACCTTGAACGGAGGCCGTTCGTGATGCAGATAGCCATCAGCGAATCCCATTTCCACGCATTTTGACAGGGAGGCCACGGATGCCCATCAAAGTTGGACAGGATACCGCCAAGACACGCAAGACGCTGAGCGTGAATGGCAAGTCCGTTTCTTATTATTCGATCCCCGCCGCGCAAGAGGCCGGCCTGGGCGATTTCTCAAAGCTTCCCGCCGCGCTGAAAGTGGTTCTGGAGAACATGCTGCGATTCGAGGACGGCGGATTCTCGGTGTCGGTTGACGACATCAAGGCCTTTGCCGAATGGGGCGCCAAGGGCGGCAGGAACCCGCGCGAGATTGCCTATCGCCCTGCCCGCGTGCTGATGCAGGATTTCACCGGCGTTCCCGCCGTGGTGGACCTGGCCGCGATGCGCGACGGCATCAAGGGCCTGGGTGGTGACGCGCAGAAGATCAACCCGCTGAACCCGGTCGATCTGGTCATCGACCACTCGGTCATGATCGATGAGTTCGGCAATCCGCGCGCGTTCCAGATGAACGTGGACCGCGAGTACGAGCGCAACATGGAGCGGTATCAGTTCCTGAAATGGGGCCAGAACGCGTTCAACAATTTCCGCGTCGTGCCGCCGGGAACCGGCATCTGCCACCAGGTGAACCTGGAATATCTGGCGCAGACTGTCTGGACAGACACCGACCAGAACGGCGACGAAGTCGCGTACCCCGATACGCTGGTCGGCACCGACAGCCACACCACGATGGTCAACGGCATGGCCGTTCTGGGCTGGGGCGTTGGCGGGATCGAAGCCGAGGCCGCGATGCTGGGCCAGCCGATTTCGATGCTGATTCCGGAAGTGATCGGGTTCGAACTGACCGGCCGGATGGTCGAGGGCACAACCGGCACCGACCTGGTTCTGAAGGTCGTCGAGATGCTGCGCGCCAAGGGCGTGGTGGGCAAGTTCGTCGAATTCTACGGCACCGGCCTTGACCGTCTGCCGCTGGCCGACCGGGCAACCATCGCCAACATGGCGCCAGAATACGGCGCCACCTGCGGCTTCTTCCCGATCGACGGCGAGACCCTGCGCTATCTGCGCAATACCGGCCGCGACGAGGACCGTATCGCGCTGGTCGAAGCCTATGCCAAGGAAAACGGCTTCTGGCGTGATGCCGATTACGCCCCGGTCTATACCGACACGCTGAGCCTGGACATGGGCACCATCGTGCCCGCCATTTCCGGCCCCAAGCGCCCGCAGGACTATGTGGCGCTGACGGATGCCAAGACCGCGTTCACCCGCGAGATGGCCGAGACCTTCAAGCGCCCGATGGGCAAGGAGGTTGCGGTCAAGGGCGAAGATTACACGATGGAATCGGGCAAGGTGGTGATCGCCTCGATCACGTCCTGCACCAACACCTCGAACCCCTACGTGATGATCGGCGCCGGTCTGGTGGCGCGCAAGGCCGCCGCACTGGGGCTGAACCGCAAGCCCTGGGTCAAGACCTCGCTGGCGCCGGGAAGCCAGGTCGTCAGCGCCTATCTGGAGGCCGCCGGCCTGCAGGAGGATCTGGACAAGATCGGCTTCAACCTTGTGGGTTATGGCTGCACCACCTGTATCGGCAACTCGGGTCCGATCCAGAAGGAAATCAGCGAAGCGATTGCCGAGGGCGATCTGGTGGCCACCAGCGTTCTGTCAGGCAACCGCAACTTCGAAGGCCGTATCTCGCCCGACGTGCGCGCCAACTATCTGGCCTCGCCGCCGCTGGTGGTGGTCTATGCGCTGGCCGGCACGCTGGATATCGACCTGACATCCGAGCCGATCGGCACCGACAAGGACGGCAACGATGTCTATATGAAGGACATCTGGCCGACCCAGAAGGAAATCGCCGACCTGGTCGAAAGCACTGTGACCCGCGAGGCATTCCAGTCGAAATATGCCGACGTCTTCAAGGGTGACGAGAAGTGGCAGGGTGTCGAGACCACCGATGCCGAGACCTATGACTGGCCCGCGACCTCGACCTATATCCAGAACCCGCCCTATTTCCAGGGCATGGGAACGGAGCCGGGCACCATCACCAATATCGAGGGCGCCAAGGTACTGGCGATCCTGGGCGACATGGTCACCACCGACCACATATCGCCCGCCGGGTCCTTTGCCACCACCACGCCCGCAGGCAAGTATCTGACCGAGCGTCAGGTGGCGCCGCGCGAATTCAACTCGTATGGCTCGCGCCGGGGCAACCACGAGATCATGATGCGTGGCACCTTTGCCAATATCCGCATCAAGAACGAGATGCTGGACGGGGTCGAGGGTGGCTATACCAAGGGGCCGGATGGCGCACAGACCTCGATCTATGACGCGTCGATGGCGTATCAGGACGCGGGCACGCCGCTCGTGGTCTTTGGAGGCGAGCAGTATGGCGCGGGGTCTTCGCGCGACTGGGCGGCCAAGGGCACGGCACTGCTGGGCGTCAAGGCGGTAATCGCCGAGAGCTTTGAGCGTATTCACCGTTCGAACCTGGTCGGGATGGGCGTCATCCCGTTCGAGTTCACCGGCGGAGACACCCGCAAGACGCTAGGCCTGAAGGGCGACGAGACGGTTTCGATTTCGGGGCTGGACACCATTCAACCGCTGCAGGAGGTGCCTTGCACCATCACCTATGGCGACGGATCGGAGAAGACCATCACCCTGAAATGCCGGATCGATACCGCGCCGGAGATCGAGTACATCGAAAACGGCGGCGTGCTGCACTATGTGCTGCGCAATCTGGCCAAAGCCAGCTGAGACAGAACGCTTCAGTAGCATTTGAAGGGCGCCTGCGGGCGCCCTTTTCTTTTTGCGAGGCTCTGCCTCGCGCTCCGGGGTATTGGGAACCAGAAAGAAGCGGCTTTCCTCCTGCGCCTTTATCGCTAGGCTGGCGGGATGAAAAAAGTTGCATTGGTGACAGGCGGCGCGCGGGGGATCGGGCGGGCGATTGTCGACGATCTGGCGCGGGACCATTCGGTTGCGTTCACATGGCGGTCGACGGAACCGGCGGGAGCCGGGGATGGCAAACTGGCGATCCGAGCGGATCTGACCCGACCGGATCGGGCCGAAGAGGTTATTTCGCAGGTAATCGGACAGTTCGGCAGGCTGGACGTGATCGTCAATAATGCAGGATTGATCGCGTCCACCCCCAAGGACGCATTTGACGCCGAGGCGCACCGGGCCATTCTGGATCTCAACCTGCTGGCGCCCGCCGCGCTGTTGGCTGCTGCCCTGCCGCATCTGGACGCCGGGGCGGCAATTGTCAGCATCTCGTCGGTCAACGCGGTGCTGCCGCCGCGCGATGCGGCGACATACGGGGCCAGCAAGGCGGCGCTGAACCTGTGGACGCGGGCGATGGCCAAGGAGCTTGGTCCGCGGGGCATCCGGGTGAACGCGGTGGCGCCGGGCGCGATCAACACCCCCGAAGCGCCGCGCGCCGACGACCTGACCGATGCGTTTGTCAGGGACACGGCGCTGGGCCGGATCGGGACACCCGAGGACGTGGCCCGCGCGGTTCGGTTTCTGGCCTCGGACGCGGCGGGGTTTATCACGGGCGAGATCCTGACGGTGTCCGGGGGCTACCGGATCTAGGTTCTGGACCTTCGCGCGATAATTGTGCAGGCTTTTCAGATTGCTGAACCGGAGGGGAGACCGGGATGCCCAAGCCCAACGCCTTGCTGACATGCTCTTTGTGCGTGATCGCGGTGGTCGGGGTCTGGGGCATTGTCGACATCGAGGGTCTGGTGACCTGGGCCAGCAGGATCGTTCAGCAGAGTTTTCACAGCCGGGGCTGGTTCGTGATGCTGGCCGCGTCGGGTATGCTGATCGGCTGCCTGGGGCTGGCCTTTTCCGGATATGGCGACATACGGCTGGGCAAGGATGACGAAACGCCGGAATTCTCGACCGCCTCGTGGATTGCGATGCTGTTTTCGGCGGGCATGGGCGTGGGGCTGCTGTTCTGGGCGGTAGCAGAGCCGCTGACCCATTACCGCTTTATCTCGGGCATGGCGCCGGATTTCCTTGCAGCGCAGCAGGCCATGCTGGCCACCAATTTTCATTGGGGGCTGCACGCCTGGGCCATCTATGGTTCGACCGCGCTGACGATTGCCTATTTCAGTTTTCGGCGTGGTACCGGCATGATGGTCAGCGCGCCCATCAGATCCCTGTTTCCCGGTGAGCGTTGGGCCGAGCTGGTTGGATGGCTGTCGGATTTCATGGCCATTATCGCGATCGCCATCGGGGTTGGCGGGTCGATGGCGATGGGTGTTTTTCAGGTGGCGGACGGTCTTGCGGTGATGGCCGGAAAGGATGCGACCGGGCCGGTTCTGATCGGCGGGGTATTTGCGGCCATGGTCGCCGCTTATGTCCCTGCCCTGATGATCGATCTTGGTCAGGGCATGGCGCGGCTGTCGAACGCGGCGATGGCGATCGCCATCGCGCTGGTGGCCTATACCATCATTCTTGGCCCGACCGAATACCTGCTGAACACGGTGGTTCAGGGGTTTGGCGACTATGTGACCAATGTCATCCCCCGAGGCTTTCAGATCTATACGTTTTTCGGCGACGAGGTAGCCAAGTGGTTCAGCGACTGGACGCTGACCTATATGGTCTGGTGGATCGCGTGGGGGCCGTTCGTGGGTGTTTTCGTCGCCCGCATCTCGCGTGGGCGCACGATTCGTGAGTTCGTGATCGGGGTGCTGTTCGCCCCCACCCTGTTTTCGATCCTGTGGTTTGGCGCGTTCGGGGGCATCGGCCTTTTTGAGGCGCTTAACGGTGCGGGAGAGTTGCTGGCCCTCACCCAGACCAATATCGAGCGTGTGACCTTTGCCCTGCTCGACCGTCTGCCCCTGTCCGCTGTGACCACGCTGGCGACGGTGCTGGCCGCGTTCCTGTTCATCGTGACAAGCGTTGTCAGTGCGGCCTTTGTGCTGGGGACATTCTCGACCGGGGGCGATCCCAATCCGGCGCCGCGCGTGCGTCTGATCTGGGGCGCTCTGCTGGGGTTGCTGAGCGTCGCGATGATCCTGTCGGGGTCGGTGGACTCGGTCAAGATCCTGATATCGCTGGGTGCCTTGCCCTTTGTCTTTATCTCGGTCCTGCTGATGGTGTGCCTGTTCCGTGGCCTGCGCGAGGAGGGAGCACGCGATGCTGGTCGGTGACCTGACGGATACCGTGATGAACCTGGTGACCTTTGCCTTTATCGCGGCGATGGTCTGGATCCTGCTCAGGCCCTGAGCCCGTCTATTCCGACGTGGCGGCCTCCATCGCGGGGCGCAGGCGGTTGGTCAGTTCGCGTTGCGTCAACGGCCCGGCGACACGCAGGATGATGCGGCCCTCGCCATCGACAAGGAAGGTTTCCGGAACGCCGTAGATTCCCCAGTTGATGTTCATCGCCTGCTCGGACGCGCCGCCGGCGGTATAGGGATCGCCCAGCTCGTCCATGAAGGCCAGTGCGTTGTCGGGATCGTCCTTGTAGTTGGCGCCCAGAACGGTGATGCCTTCCTGTTTCAGCGCCTCGAGGTTTGGGTGTTCGGCGCGGCAGGGAGCGCACCAGCTGGCCCAGAAATTGACCAGCTTGATCTTGCCGTCGCGCAGGGTCTCGTCCGACCACAGCGCCTTGTCGCCCAGTTGCACCAGTTCGACCGCCGGAGCCTGCTTGCCGGCCAGTGCGGTGGGCAATTCGTCCTTGTTGTCACTGCGGAACATCTGCATCACCGCGAGGGCGACGAACGCGCCGAAGATCAGCGGCGGCGCCAGCATCAGGGGCGAAACCTTAGCCATTCCGGGTCATCCTTTGTTCGACCTTTTCCATCTCGGCCCGCACCTTGCGGCCACGCACGAGGCTGAAAATCACCAGTGCCACAAGCAAAAGCACCGAGGCGGCATAGGCCGACAGGACCGTGTCGGCATATTTTCCAAGATCGGGGATCATGCGTTGACCCTTTCACGCGCCAGAAGCGCCTTGATGCGCCGGGCCCGGATCTCGGTTCCGGTGCGGTAGAAGACCAGCGCGATGAACAACAGGACAAAGCCGATGATGCACATCAGCAGCGGGTAGAAGAAGATGTTGCTCACCTTTTCTTCGGTGTCGGTTCCGGTGATCGCCCCGGCCCGCATGACCGATGCGCCCTGATGCAGGCCCTGGTTCCAGAAATTCACTGCGTAGCGGCTGAGCAGCGCAAAGACCGAACCGACCAGACACAGCACCGAGGTCAGATCAGCGGCGGTGTCGGGGTCCTCGATCGCCTCCCACAGGGCGACGTAGCCCAGATAGAACAGGAACAGGATCAGGAACGAGGTCAGGCGTGGGTCCCAGGCCCACCATGTGCCCCACATGGGCTGACCCCAGATCGCGCCGGTAGCCAGCGCAATCAGCGTCATGACGATGCCGATGGGGGCCGCCGCACGGGCGGCAAGCGCGCTGACATGGTGGCGTCGAACCAGCCACACCAGCGAAGTTGCCAGCATCATCAGCCAGCAATTGATCGCCATCAGCGCCGCGGGCACGTGCAGATAGATGATCTTGACGGTCGAGCCCTGCTTGTAGTCGTCGGGCGTGAAGAAGAAGCCCCAAACGAGGCCCACCACCAGAAACAGCGCGGAGGTGACCCAGAAGAATGGCAGCACGCGCTCGGTCGTGGCCAGAAACTTCTTGGGGTTGGCGTATTCCCAGAGGGCGTTGGCTTTGGTTGCTAGTGACATGGGGCTTATCTAGTCCGAGTCGGGTCCATTCTCAATTGACAAAGGTCAACGCAGGTTCACGCGCAGCACCGCAGCGCTGGCAAAGGGCAGAAGGGCAATGGTGGCGGCAGTGATCCCGGCGAGCATTAGCAGCGGTGTCGTGGTCTCCATCCCCGTGGCGCCGCGCCGGGCGACCTCGGCCCCGAAGATGAGGGTTGGTACGTAAAGCGGCAGGACCAGCAGCGACAACAGCAGGCCGCCGCGTTTCAGCCCCACCGTCAGGGCCGCTCCGAAAGTGCCGATGACGCTGAGCGCCGGGGTGCCGATGGCGAGCGAGACCACCAGCCAGAAGAACCCGGGCACAGGCAAGTTGAGCAAAACGCCCAGCACGGGTGCGGCCAGAACCAGCGGCAGGCCGGTTGTGATCCAGTGTGCCAGAGCCTTGATCGTCACCACCGATTCCAGAGGCAGCGGCGCGGTGGCGAGCAGATCGAGCGAGCCGTCCTCCCAATCCAGCGCCAGCAGGCGGTCCAGCGACAGAAGACAGGCCAGCAGCGCGCCCAGCCACAACACACCGGGCGCGATGGTAGACAGGAGCGAGGATTGCGGACCAACGGAAAACGGCACCAGCACCGTGACGATCAGGAAGAACGCCAGGCCGAGGCCAAAGCCTCCGCCCGCGCGCAGCGCCAGCGTCAGGTCGCGCTTGAGCAGGGCGATCACAGGAAACCTCCGTCGAAG
>NZ_JBXWSF010000080.1:0-18522 GCF_059613285.1 Ruegeria sp. BHSB058
GTCCAACCCCGACAACAGCAACCAGAACTACGGCAAAGCCGGCCGCATGCGCCACAAGGGCATCCGTCCGTCGGTTCGCGGTGTCGCCATGAACCCGATCGACCACCCGCACGGTGGTGGTGAGGGCCGCACCTCGGGTGGCCGTACACCGGTAACCCCGTGGGGCAAGGACACCAAGGGTAAGCGTACCCGCAACAAGAACAAAGCGTCCCAGAAGCTGATCATCCGCTCGCGGCACGCCAAGAAGAAGGGACGTTAATCCATGTCTCGCTCTGTTTGGAAGGGTCCTTTCGTCGACGCTTACGTGCTGAAAAAAGCCGAAGCTGCGCGCGAATCGGGCCGCAACGAAGTCATCAAGATCTGGTCGCGTCGTTCCACCATCCTGCCCCAGTTCGTGGGTCTGACCTTTGGTGTGTACAACGGCCAGAAGCATATCCCCGTCAACGTCTCGGAAGACATGATCGGTCAGAAGTTCGGTGAATACTCGCCGACCCGCACCTATTATGGCCATGCCGCTGACAAAAAAGCGAAGCGGAAGTAAGTCATGGGCAAGGAAAAGAACCCCCGCCGCGTGGCCGAAAACGAAGCAATGGCGAAAACCCGCATGCTTCGGACCAGCCCGCAGAAACTGAACCTGGTTGCAGCGATGATCCGCGGCAAGAAAGTCGAGAAGGCGCTGACCGACCTGACTTTCTCGAACAAGCGTGTCGCGCAGGATGTGAAGAAATGCCTTCAGTCCGCCATCGCCAACGCCGAGAACAACCACAACCTGGACGTCGATGAACTGATCGTCGCCGAGGCCTATGTGGGCAAGAACCTGGTCATGAAACGCGGTCGCCCGCGCGCCCGTGGCCGTTACGGCAAGATCATGAAGCCGTTCTCGGAGATCACCATCAAGGTGCGTCAAGTTGAGGAGCAAGCCTAATGGGACATAAAGTCAATCCGATCGGCATGCGCCTTCAGGTCAACCGCACCTGGGACAGCCGCTGGTACGCAGATACCAAGGACTACGGCGATCTTCTGCTGGAAGACCTCAAGATCCGCGAATTCATCCAGAAAGAGTGCAAGCAGGCCGGCGTGGCCCGTGTGATCATCGAACGCCCGCACAAGAAGTGCCGCGTCACGATCCACACCGCACGTCCGGGTGTTATCATCGGCAAGAAAGGCGCCGACATCGAGGTTCTGCGCAAGAAACTGGCGGCGATGACCGACAGCGAACTGCACCTGAACATCGTCGAAGTGCGCAAGCCCGAGCTTGACGCGCAGCTGGTTGCCGAGTCGATCGCTCAGCAGCTCGAGCGCCGCGTCTCGTTCCGCCGCGCGATGAAACGGGCCGTGCAGAACGCCATGCGCATGGGCGCCCTGGGTATCCGGGTGAACGTCGCCGGTCGTCTGGGTGGTGCCGAAATCGCACGGACCGAATGGTACCGCGAAGGTCGCGTTCCGCTGCACACGCTGCGTGCCGACATCGATTACGCACTTGCCGAAGCTTCGACCCCTTACGGGATCATCGGAATCAAGGTCTGGATCTTCAAAGGTGAGATCATGGAGCACGATCCGCAGGCACGTGACCGTAAAGCACAGGAACTCCAGGACGGCCCTGCACCTCGTGGTGCTGGTGGCGGTCGTCGCTAAGGAGGATTTGAGATGCTTCAACCAAAGCGCACAAAATTCCGCAAGATGTTCAAAGGCCGGATCAAGGGCGAAGCCAAGGGCGGCTCTGATCTGAACTTTGGCACCTACGGTCTCAAAGCTCTCGAGCCCGAGCGTGTAACCGCACGCCAGATCGAAGCTGCACGTCGTGCCATGACCCGTCACATGAAACGTCAGGGCCGTGTCTGGATCCGGATCTTCCCGGATACCCCGGTAACCTCCAAGCCGACCGAAGTCCGTATGGGTAAAGGTAAAGGCTCGGTGGATTTCTGGGCAGCCAAGGTCAAGCCGGGCCGTGTGATGTTCGAGATCGACGGCGTCAATGACGACATCGCCCGCGAGGCCCTGCGCCTGGCCGCGATGAAGCTGCCGATCAAGACCCGCGTCGTGGTTCGCGAAGACTGGTAAGATCAGGGCAAAGGCCCGATCTGTTACGAATTGACCCTGCCGGGAAACCGGCAGGGTTTTTCCTTTTTGGGCGCCAGGTATCTGCGCAACTCGATCTCCTGACGGCACCTTGCTGGAAAAATCGCGACGGTCATGGTTATCATCGTCAGGTCCGGGACCAACCGGCGAGGAAAACCATGATGTACCGCATCCAGCAAATATCTCGCAGCGCCGTCATCTTGTTGTTGGTTTCATTGCTTTGGGCGTTCTCCGCACCAAGGCTTTGGGCCGCGTCGCCAGAAATCAACCTGGGCCATTTCAACGGTCTGGCGATGAACGGCTATGACGTCATGACCTATTGGAATGGCGGCAACCCGCAAAAGGGCGATCCCGAAATATCCACCGAATACAAAGATGCCACATGGGTTTTTCTGAACGAAGGTAACCGGCGGGAATTTCTGACCGATCCCGACAAGTACGCGCCGCAATACGGCGGATATTGTGCCTATGCTGCCAGCCTGAACGCCGTGGCCGATGTCGATCCGTTTGCATGGCGGATCTGGAACGACAAGCTGTACCTCAACTACAGCCCACGGGTGCGGCGCATCTGGGCCAGCGATATCGACGGAAATATTCATAAGGCGGATGGTTTCTGGCCAGACTTGCTGAACCACTAGCTCTCAGCTGTCTATCGCTTTCGCTACCTATGATATGATGATGACATTGCAATCATAGGGGGCAATCATGTTTCACATGCTGACATGCTTTAATCTGAAAAACGGCGTAACCATGCCGGACTTCAAATCCGAATACATGGATTTTGTAGCGTATATGCAAAGTATCGGCTTGGTTGAGAAAACATCACCGATCGGCCAGCGAGACAGTGACACTATCATGGACAGTGACAGTGAGCGAGATCACGAATTCTTCGTTACGATGTCATTTCGTGATCGAGCCCAGGTTGATGCCGCAGTGGAGTTGTTGGCGACCCATACAGGCAAGTCCGAGACAAAACATCGCTCCGTATATTCTAAAGTGCGGGATCAGATCTTCATTTGTTGGAAGGACATGAACTGAGTTTGAAGCGTCAAATAGCGCTATCGCCAGTTGGACTTGGCAAGACTCATGAACTGCCTCCGACTTACCGTGACACCGCGAATGTTTGCATCCGGCCTTTGCCCTTGATCTCCACATCACCCAACGGATCAACCTTCACGGCCTCGCCCAGACAGGCTCGGGTCGCCTCGGTGATCTGGATGATGCCGGGCTGGCCATGCGATTCCATGCGCGAGGCCACGTTCACGGTGTCGCCCCACAGATCATAGGCAAACTTCCGTTCACCGATCACACCGGCCACGACCGGCCCTGAACTGATGCCAATGCGCATGTTGAACGGGAAGTCGCCTGAATCGTTGATCTCCTGCGCCGCGTCGATCATGTCGAGCGCCAGCGCCACCATGGCCTGTGCGTGATCTTCACGCGGCTCCGGCAGACCCGCGACCACCATATAGGCGTCGCCGATTGTCTTGATCTTCTCGCAACCGTGCTTTTCGACCAGCGCATCAAATCGGGAAAACGCGGCGTTCAAGGTGCGCACGATTTCGGGCGGCGACAGCTTGTCCGAGGTTTCGGTGAAATTGACGATATCGGCAAACAGCACCGATACACTTGGATGTTCGTCGGCGATCAGGTGCGGATCGTTCTTAAGGCGCGCGGCAATGGGCTCGGGCAGAATGTTCAGCAAAAGGGTCTCGGCCCGCTCGTATTCCCGTTCCAGCTCTTTTTCGGCGCGCGCGGCGGCGGTTGCGTAAATCGCCGCGAACACACCGAGCATCGGAATGATCGGTGCCGTGTTGAATATGAAAAAGAACATGGTCCAGCCGTCCGCCAGCGGGCGCGCGGGTTGGGACAGGGTTCCATATATCCCGATGGCGACGAATGCCATCGCACTGATCACGCTGCCCACCAGCCGGCCACGCGGCCGTCCGTAGGGCAACATGGGAAACAGCAGCGTGGGCATGAACAGATAGCTCACAAAGAACGGCGCCAGCCCCATATAGTAGGTGCAGAGCGCCGCGTGGGTGGGGATCTCGACCAGAAACGTCAGCAGGGTGAGCCATTTGATGTCCCGCAGGGTCAGGGCGGCCCAACATCCGATGCCGATGAGCAGGGTGGAAAAAATGTTGAAAACCGCCATCACCGGCTGGTCGGCGAACCAGAACAGAAGGATGAACGACCCGTGGGAAAACACCCCGATCGGAAACCCGGCACGGGCCAACCCGTACGCGCGTACCATCTCGCTGGATGACCCGGGCGGCGCCCGGCTTATCCAGCCTAGCAAGGCCGCTTGTCGTGTCTGGTACTCCATTCCCGACACCCCCCCGTCAGCCACCATTTTCGGGTGCAAGGCGTTTGCCTGTCAACATTGACGCGCCCGCGAAAGCGCCCCATTTGCCTCTCGATCACCGGGCAGAGCTGGGATAAGAGGGCGCCATGGCCCAGATTGAATCGCTCTTCGTCACCCGTCTCTACCGCGCCGCCTTGTCGGAATTCGCCCCCCGGATCGACCCGGAGGAGCTGGAGAACTCCTGCCTTGTCATCGCCGAAGACGACGACGCCGGCCATGACTGGTGCGAACAAAACGGCTATCCCGGCTATACCTCCTATGCGTCGCTGACCGATCTGCCCTGGCGCTTCCCGATCTTCGCCGATCTGGTCAGGGTGCTGGATCAGCACGTCGCGGCCTTTGCAGCGGATCTGGAATTCGATCTGGATGACCGCGAACTCAAGCTCGAGGACCTGTGGATCAACATCCTGCCGAAGGGCGGGATGCATGCCAGCCACCTGCACCCGCATTCGGTGATCTCCGGCACCACCTATGTCTCGATGCCGCAAGGCGCCAGCGCGCTGAAACTCGAAGACCCGCGTTCAGGCCGCATGATGGCCGCCCCGGTCCGCCGCAAGGAGGCGCGGCGCGAGTTGCAGCCCTTCATCTACATGAAACCGCAGGTGGGCGATGTCCTGCTGTGGGAAAGCTGGCTGCGTCACGAAGTGCCGATGAACATGGCCGAGGATGAACGCATCAGCGTCAGCTTCAACTATCGCTGGGACTAGGCAGTTCCAAGCCCCCGTCGATTGATCAGGATCAAGCACGTCCGTGCCGGATCACATTAGACTGTGCGCCAATGCATCGGCCCGGCAAGATGAGTCGGGTGGGCGTGCAGCACAACTGATTTGATCGGACACACGCCATGCTGGGCTTTGTCACGTTGCTTCTGGCGGCACTGGTCGCAGGCGCGACCGGCGCGATGGGGCAGGGGCTGGACCCGCACCGCATTTACGAAGAAAGCTGCGCAAGATGCCACGCCCCACATGCTGGCGATTTCGTGTGGGATGAGCTTGGCGAGTCCGACGGCGTGCTGACCGGTGCCCGGTCGGGACGTCCGGTCGCGGCCTATCTGATGTCCGGGCATGGCGGTCTGTCACCGGACGAGGCAGAGGCCTTGCTGGCGCATTTCCGGCAGGTGCGCAATTCGGGCGGTGCGTTCATGGAAAAATGCCGGATATGCCACGCAACGGCGGTGGAACTCGTGCGCGGTCACCTGATCATCGACAATGGCGCGCTGACGGGGCGGTATACCGGGCGCAACATCGCAACGTTCCTGACCGGTCACGGCAGGCTGACGCCGCAGCAGGCCGTGGATATGCTGGATGTCCTCACGCGTGTTGCTACAACGCAGGGTCTGGTGAAATAAATCGCCCCTGCCGCCACGCGGTCCGGGGTCGCGCATGCACCGTCAATCGAACACGATCGTGACCGGTATACCGGCCAGCATCTCTCCCAGATTGGACACCCGCGTCGCGCGGTCAAACTGGCCGTGGTTGTTCAGCCCGGTGCCCAGCAGTTGCACGATCTCCGGCGACCCGGCGAATTTCGAATGGCTGCCCGAGGTCGAGTCGTCGATCTCCGTCAGGTCGATTGCAACGACCCCAAGCTCGGCCAGCTCTTCGCTGTTGCTGGCCCCGACGCGCGGCACCCCACCCGCCAGTCTGCGCGAGAAGTTCAGCGCGCTGTCATCCTTGGACAGCAACACAAAAATGTCCTCGTCCAGATGGCCGATTTCCTGCAGTTGAATCCGGAACAGATCCATGTCGATATCGGGCGACGCCAGGGTCACGGTCTTAAGCCGCCTGGTATGGTTCAGCCTGCCCCGCTTTGCCGCGTCCACGATGGCCTCCATGGTCAGAAAGGCTCCCATGGAATGGGCAAAGATATCGTATCCGTCGGCATTGGTCCGCGACAGGATCGAGCCGATCTCTTCGACCTTGGGGCGTGCGATCAGCGCGCTGTTCAGGTCATAGACATATTTGGTGATTTTCGCGGCAGAGGCCCAGTCAAACAGAACCGGAACGCCGACATAATCTGAATCTTCGACAAACTGGGCAAGGCGCAGAACCGCATCGCTGGTGGTGTTGTTATAGCCATGGACAAAGAACAGGACATCGCGCCTGCCTGCGGGCAGCTTCGCAAGCTCTGCGTTCACGGCGCGAATGAACGCATCATCCGAGCCATAGATCTTGGGGTCGATGATCGCGAACTCCGTTCGCGGGTCGGGCGGCAACCGCTTGGCGCGTTCAAGATTGCCGGTCTGATGGATCGGGGGGATTGACACCTCGACCGAGGCCAGCCCCAGTTCCGGCGCGCGTTTGTCCGAATAAAGCGCTCCGACAACCTCCGACGCCTGACGGGTCGAGGCGATGAAAACCTGATGCTTTCTGGCGCTGCCAACAGATGCAACCGGGTTCTCGGGATTGTCGACACCGATCAGTTCCGGGGGGCGCGAGCAGGCGGCCAAAACCGCAAACACGGCAATCAGACCCAGCAGTTTAAGATATCTCACGACACGCCCTCTCTCAAATTCGTCGTCACCCGCCAGCAATTCCGATGGCTTTTGCGGAAGAATTGTCAATGCGGTTTGGAATTCGATTTTCCCTGTTGGTATCCGGTCAACCGGAAACAGGCAATGTACAAGCGTCCACCTCGGTCTTCTGCTATGCTCGGGCAATCAGAGGAGTGATAGAGATGAAAGAGGCTGAACGCGTCGTCCGCCAATTCCACGAAAGCTGGGGGATGCGTGATCCCGACCGCGGTGCCGAGGTGATCGCGGATGATTGCCGGTTCGAGGATGTCGCCCGCGGCGAAACGCAGCCGGGCAAGGCGGCGTATAAAGAGGATTACCTGCGCTGGCGCAAGGCCTTTCCGGACGGCGAATGCATCGTCGACAATGTCATCGTCAGCGACTGCGGCGAATGGGCAATTGTCGAATTTCACAACACCGGAACCCACACCGGCGTGCTGCATTCCAGCCTTGGCGATTTCCAGCCCACGGGCAAGCGATACGAAGTGCGCTATTGCTCTGTCATGCGGGTCAAGGATGGGAAGGTTGTCGAAGGTCGGGATTATTATGACAGCGCCACGATTGCGAAGCATTTGGGCCTGATGTAAAGAACGGCCGTGAAAGAGGCATTTTCCGCACAATTTCTTTCCAAACTTTCCCTTGCCACCCACCCCCGAACCCCCTATAGAGCGGCATCCTGCGTGTCCCCCGGCCGAGTCGGGGGATTCGTATGTCTGTCATTCATCCACCAGGTCCAAGGTGACCCGTGTACGGGGCCTTCTGGTGTTTTGAGCAAAGGAAAAAGGCGATGAACGCCCAGGAACTACGTAACAAGACCCCGGACCAGCTCCGCGAGGAACTGGCCAACCTGAAGAAAGAAAGCTTCAACCTGCGCTTTCAACAGGCAACCGGTCAGCTGGAAAGCACTGCCGGCATCAAAGCGGCCCGCCGCAACGCTGCCCGCGTCAAGACCATTCTGAACGAAAAGGCCGCTGCCGCGGCATCCGAGGAGTAATCAGATGCCCAAGCGTATCCTGCAAGGCACCGTGACCAGCGACGCCAACGAACAGACCGTGACCGTTCTGGTCGAGCGCCGCTTCAAGCACCCGCTGCTGCACAAAACCGTTCGTAAGTCCAAGAAATATCGGGCTCACGACGAAAAGAACGCCTTCAAGGTCGGCGACACAGTCCGCATCATCGAATGCGCGCCGAAATCGAAGACGAAACGCTGGGAGGTTCTGGAGGCGTAAGCCACCGGAACTTTTCCTTTTGTCGAAACCCTGGGGGATTTAACAAGACCAGCCCCCACAGGTCGGGAGAAACCACATGATCCAGATGCAGACCAATCTGGATGTCGCTGACAACTCCGGCGCTCGCCGAGTTCAGTGCATCAAGGTCCTGGGTGGTTCCAAGCGTAAATACGCCTCCGTCGGCGACATCATTGTCGTCTCGGTGAAGGAAGCCATCCCGCGCGGCCGCGTGAAGAAAGGTGACGTCCGCAAGGCCGTCGTCGTGCGCACCGCCAAAGAAGTCCGTCGCGAAGACGGCACCGCGATCCGTTTCGATCGCAACGCCGCCGTCATCCTGAACAACAACAACGAGCCGGTCGGTACCCGTATCTTTGGCCCGGTTGTTCGCGAGCTGCGCGCCAAGAACTTCATGAAGATCATCTCGCTGGCTCCGGAGGTGCTGTAATCATGGCTGCTAAACTCCGCAAAGGCGACAAGGTCGTCGTGCTGGCCGGCAAGGACAAGGGCAAAGAGGGCACCATTACCTCGGTCGACCCGCAAGCCGGTAAAGCTGTTGTCGACGGCGTGAACATCGCCATCCGCCACACCCGCCAGTCGCAGACCGAGCAAGGCGGCCGCCTGCCCAAGGCACTGCCGATCGATCTGTCGAATCTGGCTCTGCTGGACAAGAACGGCAAGGCAACCCGCGTCGGCTTCCGTATGGAAGGTGACAAGAAGGTGCGCTTCGCCAAGACCACGGGGGACGTGATCGATGCTTGATGCTGCAACCTACACCCCGCGCCTCAAGGCCGATTACAAGAACCGCATCCGCGCGGCTCTGAAAGAAGAGTTCGGCTACAAGAACGAGATGATGATCCCCAAGCTGGAGAAGATCGTTCTGAACATCGGCTGCGGCGCCGAGGCCGTGAAAGACTCCAAGAAAGCCAAATCGGCTGTCGAGGATCTGACCGCCATCGCTGGCCAGCAGGCCATTTCGACCAAAGCGAAGAAGTCGATCGCTGGTTTCCGCGTCCGTGAAGACATGCCGCTGGGTGCGAAAGTGACCCTGCGCGGCGACCGGATGTACGAATTCCTGGATCGTCTGATCACCATCGCGATGCCTCGCGTGCGTGACTTCCGCGGTGTGAAACCCTCGTTCGATGGCCGTGGCAACTTTGCCATGGGCATGAAAGAGCACATCGTGTTCCCCGAGATCGACTTCGACAAGGTCGACGAGGTCTGGGGCATGGACATCGTAATTGCCACCACAGCGAAAACCGACGCTGAAGGCAAGGCACTGTTGAAGCTCTTCAACATGCCCTTCAACGCCTGAGCGCCGGGAGGAATAAGACATGGCTAAAAAAGCAATGATCGAGCGCGAGAAGAAGCGCGAGCGCCTGGTGGCACAATACGCCGCAAAGCGCGCCGAGCTGAAAGAAATCGCGAATGACGAAAGCAAGCCGATGGAAGAGCGCTTCAAGGCGCGTCTGAAACTGGCGAAACTGCCGCGCAACAGCTCGGCAACCCGTCTGCACAACCGTTGTCAGCTGACCGGTCGTCCGCACGCTTACTACCGTAAGCTCAAGGTCAGCCGGATCATGCTGCGCGAGCTGGGTTCTGCTGGTCAGATCCCCGGCATGGTGAAATCGAGCTGGTAAGGGAGAGAGTGATATGAACGATCCTATCGGCGATATGCTCACCCGTATCCGCAACGCGCAAATGCGCGGCAAGTCCACCGTGATCACTCCGGCGTCGAAACTGCGAGCCTGGGTTCTGGACGTGCTGGCGGACGAAGGTTACATTCGTGGCTATGAAAAGACGACCGGTGCAAACGGTCATCCGGCCATCGAAATCAGCCTGAAATACTACGAAGGCACCCCTGTCATTCGCGAACTCAAGCGGGTCTCAAAGCCCGGCCGTCGCGTGTACATGGGCGTCAATGACATCCCGCAGGTCCGTCAGGGTCTGGGCGTGTCGATTGTCAGCACTCCGAAAGGTGTGATGTCGGACCAGAACGCACGCTCCAACAATGTTGGCGGCGAAGTGCTCTGCACCGTCTTCTAAGGAGGTCTGCAATGTCTCGTATTGGTAAAAAACCGGTCGAGCTGCCCAGCGGCGTTTCCGCCTCTGTGTCCGGCCAGACCATCGAGGTGAAGGGTCCGAAAGGCACCCGCAGCTTCACCGCAACCGACGACGTGACCCTCTCGGTCGAAGACAACGTGGTCAAGATCGACCCGCGCGGGTCTTCCAAGCGTGCGCGCCAGCAGTGGGGCATGAGCCGCACCATGGTCGCCAATCTTGTGACCGGCGTGACCACCGGCTTCAAGAAAGAGCTGGAGATCCAGGGTGTTGGTTACCGGGCTCAGATGCAGGGCAACACCCTGAAACTGAACCTGGGTTACAGCCACGACGTCGATTTCACCGCGCCGGAAGGTGTCACAATCACCGCGCCGAAGCAGACCGAGATCGTTGTGGAAGGTATCGACCAGCAGCAGGTGGGCGAAGTGGCGGCCAAGATCCGCGACTGGCGCCGTCCCGAGCCGTACAAGGGCAAGGGCATCCGCTACAAGGGCGAGTTCATCTTCCGCAAGGAAGGCAAGAAGAAGTAAGGACGCATACCATGGCAAACAGCAAACGTACCCTGTTTCTGAAACGCCGCTTGCGCGTTCGGAACAAACTTCGCAAGGTCAACGCCGGGCGTCCGCGCCTCAGCGTGCACCGCTCGAACAAGAACATCAGCGTTCAGCTGATCGACGACGTTCGCGGCGTGACCCTGGCCTCTGCCTCTTCGCTCGAGAAAGATCTCGGCGTTGTCGGCAAGAACAACATCGAAGCGGCCACCAAGGTGGGCGCGGCCATCGCCGAGCGTGCCAAGAAGGCAGGCGTCGAAGAGGCCTATTTCGATCGTGGCGGCTTCCTGTTCCACGGCAAGGTGAAGGCTCTGGCCGACGCCGCGCGTGAAGGTGGTCTGAAGGTCTGATGGTGTGCCGGGCTGAAGCCCGGCCTACCTGATACGACGCCGTAGGCCGGGCTTCAGCCCGGCACCGGCACTTTGAAGGCGGGTCCGCCCGCCTCGATGATCGGGGAGCCCCGGAATGTCATTCGCGGGTTCACTTCGATTGAGTAATTGGCGCCGCAAGCGCCTCTAGAGAAAGGGATGCCGAAAATGGCAGAACGTGAAAACCGCCGGGGCAACCGTCGCGACCGCGAGGAAGCAGCTCCGGAATTCGCCGATCGTCTCGTTGCGATCAACCGCGTGTCGAAAACCGTAAAAGGTGGTAAGCGCTTCGGCTTCGCCGCTCTGGTGGTTGTCGGCGATCAGAAAGGCCGCGTCGGCTTTGGCAAGGGCAAGGCGAAAGAAGTGCCCGAGGCGATCCGCAAGGCAACTGAGCAAGCCAAGCGTCAGATGATCCGCGTGCAGCTGCGCGAAGGTCGCACCCTGCACCACGACATCGAGGGCCGTCACGGCGCCGGTAAAGTCGTCATGCGCGCTGCGCCTGAAGGTACCGGTATCATCGCCGGTGGTCCGATGCGTGCCGTGTTCGAAATGCTGGGCGTCAAGGACGTTGTCTCCAAGTCGCTGGGCAGCACCAACCCCTACAACATGATCCGCGCCACCATCAACGGCCTGCAGAAAGAGCAGAGCCCGCGTTCGGTCGCCGCACGTCGTGGCAAAAAGGTTGCCGACATCCTGCCCAAGCGGGACGAAGCACCTGCAGCATCGGCGCAAGTCGCCGAAGAAGCGTAAGGAGACGTCAACATGGCTAAAACCATCGTCGTCAAGCAGATCGGCTCGCCGATCCGCCGCCCCGCCGAACAGCGCGCAACCCTGATCGGCCTGGGCCTGAACAAGATGCACAAGACCCGCGAGCTTGAGGACACCCCCTCGGTCCGTGGCATGGTCAACAAGATCCCGCATCTGGTCGAGATCATCGAAGAGCGCGACTAAGCCTCTCATCGATCCGAACAGAAAACGCCCTCGGTAAACCGGGGGCGTTTTCTTGTGTAAAGGCGCACATCCGTTCGGCGCTGCCCACTATGCCCCAAGCTTGTATGCTCTGACCGGGTTGGTCTTGCCCCGGACTTCCAGCGTCACCGGCTCAAGCCCGTGATCCGATCCGCACCCGGCCATCGTGGCCTCTGAGATCAGCAACCGGCTGTTCATCTGCTTGTTCATTTGCTGCAGCCGCGCCGCCAGGTTCACCGTGTCACCCAAAACCGTGTAATTCAGCCGGTTCATCGTATCGATATTCCCCGCCACGACATTTCCCGTCGCGACACCGATCCGCGCTGACAGCCTGTGCCCCTGAATGTCCTCGCCACCGAGGATGTCCAGTATCTCCAGCGCACATTCCACGCCACGCCGGGCATGATCCCCGGCCAGCAACGGCACATTGAACGTCACCAGCATACCATCCCCGAAAAACTCGTTCACTGTTCCCTGACGGCTGTCGACCGCAGGCAGAACGGCGGAAAAGAACGCGGACAACACCGCCAGAACATCTGGTGGCGCCAGCGTTTCGGCCAGCTGCGTGAACCCGGCAAGGTCGCAGAACATGACCGTCGCCTCGCATTGTACCGGCGCCAGCTGTCCGCCCTGTGCGACGATATCCTCTGCGACCCGTTCAGGAACGTATTTGCCAAACACGCGCCGCGTGATTTCAAGCTGCTCCGCCAGCATGTCCCGCAACCGCTTCTTTTCCAGCGCACCCGCCAGCCGCGCCTTGAGAAGCTTTTCGTTCACCGGCTTGAACAGGTAATCCTCGGCCCCCAGTTCCAGACTGCGGGTGACATGGTCCATATCGTCGAGCGCCGAAATGACAATGACCGGTATTTCGGCCAGACGCCCTTGGCTTTGCAACTCTTCCAGAACTTCCAGTCCCGAAACACCGGGCATCATCATGTCCAGCAGGACGGTATCAAAGCTGCCCTGCGCAAGCATCGCCAGCGCCTCGGCGCCGCTATACGCCTCTTCATAGACGTAGCCCAGATCGTCCAGTTCCTGACACAGCAGATCGACATTCATGGGTTCGTCGTCGACGACCAGAATACGCGCGGTCAAGATGCTGACCGGGCGCAAAGGTGTTTCTCGATCACGCTCAACAGCTCTTCGTCATCCAGCGGTTTGCTCAGATAATCGTCAAACCCCGCCGCCAACGCATTGGCCCGGTCCCCCCGCATCGCATGCGATGTGACCGCGATGATCGGGATACGCGACAATTCCCCGTTGCCCTTGATCTGCTGCATTGCCTCGGTGCCGGTCATACCGGGCAGCGCGATATCCATCAGTATCAGGTCAGGTTTATGGCTCCGGGCCTGTGAAATCGCATCCGGCCCGTTGCGCGCGATCAACAGGTCATGGTCGTCTTCCAGCAACTGCTGCAGCAGGTCGACGTTCAGGCTGATATCATCCACGATCAGGATCTGCGCCATGTCATACCGCCTCGCGTTCTGCGGCGGCATAGATTTCCGGAACGGTCAGCACAAACGTCGACCCCTCTCCGAACGTGCTTTCCGCAACCAGATCGCCGCCCAGCAGGCGCGCCATCTTCCGCGAGATCGCCAGCCCCAGCCCGGTGCCGCCGTAACGCCGCGCCGTGTGCTGTTCCGCCTGGGTGAATTCGTCAAAAACCATGTTCAGATCATCCGGTCGCATCCCGATGCCGGTATCCCTCACACTAACACGTATCTGCCCGTTTTTCACCTCTGCCGCGATGCTGATCTGCCCGGCTTCGGTGAACTTGGCCGCGTTCGACAACAGGTTCAGCGTGATCTGGCGCAGCATTCCCTGATCCGAAGACGCCACCGGCAGGCTGTCGGGGATATCGGTGCCGACCTCGACAGGTTTTCCTTCAAGCATCGGATCGATCATCCGGGCACAGGATTTCAGAACCGGCGCCGCGTCAAAGGTTTCGGCATGAACGTCCAGCCGCCCCGCCTCGATCTTGGACAGATCCAGAATGCCGTTGATCAGCGACAGCAGTATCTCGGCGCTGGAGGCGACCTTTTCCAGGTTTCCCAACTGCTTTTCGGGCAGCACGTCGCGGCTTTTCCGCATGACGATACGGGTGAACCCGATGATCGCGTTCATCGGCGTGCGCAATTCATGAGACATGTTGGCCAGAAAATCCGACTTGTGCTGGTTGGCCGTCTCAAGCTCGGCATAGGCATCCCCCAGCCGTTGGATCGTTTCGTTCATATCCGCGCACAATTCCCCCAGTTCGTCGCGGTTCTCGACCTTCAGGCGGGTCGCGAAATCTCCGGCGGACAACCGGTCGAACGCGCCCTGCAGCGCGTGCACCGGCCGGATGATGGATGTGGAAATGGTCAGGCCCAGTACACCGGCAATCAGCGCCGCGATGGCCGAGGCGGCCAGGATGAGCGATCTGGACTGCTCAAAAGCGATCTGGTTTTCGGCCAGCACCCCGGCCAGTTCCCTTCGCCAGACCTGCTGCCAGTTATAGCTCGCACTCTTGATCGCAAAAGCCGCTTCCTTTAGCGCGGTTCGGTAAATTGCGTGCGCCGCGTCGGCATCGCCGTTGTTGCGCCTTGCATAGATTTCAATGCCTGCACGCAGGACCGCGCGCAGGTCGTCCACCGCGCCCATCAGTATGTCGCGCTCCTGTTCGCTCAGACTTGTGTTGCGGGTGATCTGTCTTGAAAACTCGGCAGCGTTATACAGGCCGTTGTTCGAAAAATTTCCAAGAGGTGACGTCTGGTTGGACGAAGCCCCGATGGCCCGCGAAAAAAGAAAATCCGCCGCGTTGAACCGCACTTCCTCCGACAGCTGTTCTATCGCTTCGAACAGAACCAGCTTCTCTTGCAATTGCGATGCGATCTCCAACCGGTCATGCGATTGTTTGAGCGCCGCAATGCCGACATAACAGATCAGCGCCATCATCAGCAGCGGCACAAAAAAGGCGCAGGTCAGCTTGGCGCGCAGTCCCGCGTTGATCCGGCCCGCAAGATTTGGCAACCACGACAAGAGGTTCGCGCGTCCGCTCGCGGTTTCGACATAGACAGCCATATATTCACCCGTTCGTCAGCAGTACGGGCAAGCTTAGGGGCTGATTACCCATCCAACAACATTTCCATGGTTTCAGGCTGTGACTGCGCTCGCCAAGCCCGTACCTCCGTCAACGGTTGGCCGGGCGGGACAAATCAATCCAACGCGCCTATCGCGAATCCCCCGATCCATGCCAAGCTTAGGGTCAGCGAGGGTAAAGTGGTGCAACGTTGCGGGGGTGCCGGGTGGAACGACAGGGATGCACATATCCGGGATACCGGCAGGAGCGGCAAGGATGACCCGGCCGTCTTCCGAGCTCTTGGCCGTGTCACGCCGCTGGATCGACGCAATCCGGTACGCGCGGAAAACCGAGCTTAGCAACATGTTGTCCGACCGCAGCCACCTGCGTTTTATCGGCACGGGTGACGACGAATTGTGGGCGGGCGAGGCCGTGCGCCAGGGGATCGCGGATTTCTTCGGGGCCATCCCACCGTTCCTCAAACATGAAGAGACATTTGCCGAAGCCTTTGAAAATGGTGAAACCGGCTGGTCGAATTTCACACATGAACTCATTTTTGCCAATCAACCCGATCGGACATTTCACATAAGGACCACCCTGATCTTCGCGCTCGAAGACGGCGTCTGGAAGATCGTTCTGCGCCACGGCTCGGTTCCGATCCCGAATATCGACTTCGTGGGAACCGAACAGACCGCCATCGCCGATCTTGTCGCTGCAGCGCGCAAGGATTTTTCGCTGCATCAAAGAGACGGCTTTGCCTCGATCATGTTCACCGATATCGTCAATTCGTCGCGCCTCGCGTCGGTGATGGGCGACCGTTTGTGGTCCTCCGAGGTGGCCCGGCACTTTGCCTCGCTCCGCACCATCATCGAAGACGCGAACGGCCAGTTCGTGAAATCGCTGGGCGACGGCACCATGTCCAGCTTTCCAGAGCCTGCTCAAGCCCTGCACGCTGCCCGGTCGATCCTGCAAGCGTCTGGGCAATCCGACGGGCCAGCCATCACCCTGCGGATCGGTATTCATACCGGCAGCGTGGTCCAGACCGACGATGATTTCTTTGGAACCGTTGTCAACAAGGCCGCCCGCATCGCAGCCCTTGCCGCGCCCGGCGAAATACAGGTTTCCGATACCACTCGCGATATGGTGGGAAAAGGGAACGATTTTCACTTTTCGGCGGCTGCAGCGGTGCAGCTGGAAGGGTTCGAGGGCGAACATGTCATCCACCGGCTGGAGTGACGAGGGTAACCGGTAACCGCCCAAAGCTTCGCCGTCCTCTGTCGTCAGACCCGTTGCAATCCGGGTATCGTCGCATTCCGGTGTCCAACCTCTAGTTTGCCCTGCCATGCAAAAAACGCAGACCGGCCAGACCAAAACGCCAATTGTTGGCGCAATCAGTCGTGCCTATCTGTCTGTGGTCCAAAACGGGAAATCAAACTTGCCGGGGAATACGCCCCGGGCTGAAAAAAGGAACACAACACATGGCACATACACTGAACATCTCGCATACCGGTCTCACGCTCGGCGGGCGCATCCGCGCCTTTGTCGAAGGCGTCAAACTGGCCCGCGCCCGCGCCTCCGAGTACAACCGTACCTATTCCGAACTGCAAAGCCTGACCGACCGCGAACTCAACGACATCGGCATTCGCCGCTGCGATATCGCGGACATCGCGCAAAAACACGTCTACTGCGTGTAACCCCAATACCACCCGAACAAAAAGCGCCCCGATCCGGGGCGCTTTTTTTGTTTGCTGCAGACTTTCAGAGATGGAACGCAATCCGGGCAATGACCGCGTTGCAAGCGTCAACTTTGAACCCAGTGGGGACATGGCGAAGCTCCAGGTTTTGGACCATTGTCCCGTTCCGTGGTAGAATTCCCGAAGTCAAAACGGGGTACGGCTATGCCGCAACATCAAACAGCAGAATTTCGATTACAGTCTGGCATTGTACTACCGCAACTGGATATCGCCTACGAATGCTACGGCAAGCTCGATGGCGATAAGTCCAATGCGGTTCTTGTCCACCACGGGACCACCAGCACCCATCATGCTGCCGGTCGAACGACGCCTGATTTGCGCGAGGGCTGGTGGGATAGCATCATCGGCCCGGGTAAGCTGCTCGACACAGATAAATACTGTGTAATATCGTCCAACATGCTCGGCTCGTCATACGGAACAACCGGGCCCGCATCCATAAACCCAGAAAGCGACCACGTTTGGGGCGCCGATTTTCCCAAGATTTCGGTTGAGGATATGGTCCGAGCACAGAAAACACTGATCGACGCACTGGGCATTGAACAGCTTTTTGCTGTAGCAGGCGGATCGGTCGGCGGTCTGCTGTCGTTCCAATGGGCCGTGACATACCCCGAAGCGATGCGTGGAATCATTGCGTGTGATTGCGGCCCCGTAAATCAGTTCGGAACAAGCGCAGCCTTGCCTGAACTTGTGGCGGAACTTCAGGCTGACCCCAACTGGAACGGAGGCCATTACGCGCAGGCGGGTGGCCTGACAGATGTGATGACACGCATCCGGACCAGAACATTGCTTTCCTACCAATTCATGGAAAAATTCAAAGGGCAGATGCCAAGGGGTGATATTGAAAAGCTGTTGAACGATACCTCTAGGGAGTGGGCCGAAGAGTTCGATCCGATGAGCCTTGTTGTTCTCAATTCAGCGATTGGGGAATTTGATGTCTCGGACAGGCTGGATCAAATACGCGCAAAATTCTTCTATGTCCTTTGTGATACCGATGAATTCTACCCGGCTTCGATGGGAGAAGGCGTTGCCAGGGAAATGCGGGCTGCAGGAGCGCAGGTGATTTTTCATGAGGTGAGCAGCCACATGGGGCATTACTCCACGTCCGTCGAACCGGAAAAATGGGTGCCTCAGGCGAAGGCCTTTCTCGCCGGTTTGTAATCTCAGTGTTTAAGTGGCTGTGATTGGCGGAGGTCCGCTTCGTCCGCATCACCGAAGCCCAACAATTGGCTTCAAAACAGAAGCTCCCGAAGAATTCTTCGGGAGATGAATTGCGTTCATGTGAAACAACGTGCCCAAGCTGGGCGGGACATCCCGCCGCTTGCTACGGCCAAGGTCACAGCCGGGCCAAACCGGGGGTTTTTCCGGTCAGGCGGCCTTGGCGTGGGGGCGTCCGCGGTTGGGGCGGCGGCGCCGGTTCTGTGGCTTGCGCGCCTCTTTCTTGGGGGCTTCAAAGGCCCATGGCGTGCCGCCGATCACCGGAATGTCACGCGACATGGTCTTTTGAATGGCCCGCAGTTCACCCATCTCGGCAGGGGCGCAAAAGGCGACCGCCCGGCCATCGCGCCCGGCCCGCGCG
>NZ_JBXWSF010000081.1:0-18724 GCF_059613285.1 Ruegeria sp. BHSB058
TCCGTCGCCTGATGCGGCTGATGGGCTTGATGCCGATCTATCAAAAGCCCAACACCAGCAAGGCGGCGAAAGGGCACAAGACCTATCCCTATCTGCTGCGCGGTTTGCCGGCGGATCGACCCAATCAGGTCTGGGCCGCAGACATCCCCTATCTGCCCATGCGACGCGGGTTCCTGTATCTGGTGGCGATAATGGACTGGCACACCCGAAAGGTTCTGGCTTGGCGGATATCGAATACGCTGGAGGCCAGCTTTTGCGTCGACGCGCTGAATGAGGCCATACACCGCTTCGGCCCGCCTGAGATCATGAATACGGATCAGGGCAGCCAGTTCACATCATTTGTCTGGACAGACCGCCTGCGCCGATCCGGCGTGCGCATCTCGATGGATGGCAAGGGCCGGTTCCTAGATAACATCTTCGTCGAGCGGCTCTGGCGGAGCTTGAAATACGAATGCGTCTACCTGCACGCCTGGGAGACCGGATCAGAGGCGAAGGCGGGCGTTGGGAAATGGATCGATTTTTACAACCGCAAACGCCCACACTCCGCCCTTGGCGGCAAACCCCCAGCCGTGGTCTATTGGCTGAGAAAAGAAGAAACCCAAACCGATCAGCAGGAGCAAAGAGTAGCTTAAACTACGCCAAAACCTGTCCAAACATTGGGGAGTAGTTCATTCTTGTCGTAGCCACGATAGGCAGAGACTTGCATTCCAACCATCGCAATCGCTTCGATAGGTATCGAACAATGGATTGTGGACTAGAGTTTGTTGGTTTTTTGAGGTGCCTGTCCAGCAACTTCGATTTGCGGCTTCGTAGAGCGGGATTAAGTAACCCTATGATGGCAGACCTCATGGGGGGTACATGTGTGTCCGCTTTGTCCTGCGACATGTGAATTAGGCAGGCAAATCTCGCTGCACGAGACACGAAAGACCAGTTTCCCCGCCGCATGACAGCACACGGAACGGTACATAAGCAGCAACTTTTGCGCTGCGTGCGCGCGCAGCAGGAAATCAGGATGACCGGGTTGGGCTCTCAACAGACCTTAGCCGCAGCGTCAATGAATGGCGGCTATCGTTATTGGGTCAGAAATGCTTGACGTTTGGGTCAGAATTGAATGACGCGATATACCGATTTGTTGAGGTTTTGGAATTCGATTGAGTCAGAAATCAGTGACGTTCCACAACATTGTTGAACGTCACACGAACCTGACCCAACCGTCATGGTTGGACCAGAAACGGGGTGAACGTTCGACTTTGAAAGCCTCCCCGATGTTGGACATCAGTTGATTGACCTTCGCGTCATCAACTAACACGCCGCCCCCATTTCATACTCCCGCACCGAGTTTCGTTTGATCTGGCTTTCCTTTTGGAAAATCAGGGCTGATTTGTAGATCAGACAGCGAAGGCGCCTGTTCCTGCCGATCTGCCACGTGGCGAACGCGGGAGGGGGCGAGGCAATGCAATTCGACAGGGGTGGTGCGGCCCGCAGGCTCAGCCGAGGACACGGCCGTGTACAATAGGGTTGCCCCTGTGGTTACTGCCTGCCGACCTTCGATCGACCGTCGCGGCCCTGTGCGTGGGGGCAGTTCTAACTGTCCAATAGTTAGATAGGGGCTCACAAAAATTTGCAATTTTTTCGTGAACCTTGGAAAGTCGGCAACAAATTGAAAATTTTACAACTTCCTGCGTCGTTTCAAGACTTCGTACGCCAGTGTGTAAGCGGCCTGCTCAATGTCGGAGCATCGGCGAGGTTCGGCGGAACGAACATTTGAACCGAAGTCACCATGTGTACACGCTTTGTCAAACCGATTGACGCACACGTGCACCATTCTCAGGTGATCGGTCTGCTGCTCAAAAAGTTCATCACATACCCGCCCTAGAAACATCAATCGGCCAGTTAAAGCGCCTTCGCATTTTGGGTCACGATCAGAATGGCACCAATAATCTTTGGCTAAATCACGGACTTCGAAAACGACTTGTTGAATTAGCTCCGCATCTGCGTCTCTTACTTCGTTAATTTTATCGGAGCGGCGGAAATAACGCGCCAAGAGTACCTCGGCCCCTTTTACCGAGAGCGCCGCCCCGACGCCAATAGCTGCCGATAAAAACGGCGAGATTGCTTCAGACAAAATTAGTGCACTTTCGGTTTAGCTTGTTGAATATACTGCTTTATTAGATCGATATAGCGTGCAAATCCGGGCTCGTTTGCGACGAACACGAACTTGGCCAATACGTCTTGAGCGGTAAAACCGTCCTCTCGTACCAGCCCTCCAAAAGCCTCCTCAAGAAATGAAGAAGGATATCCCGCAGCGCCGTCCAGAACTACTTCGACAACATCGCCACTTTTGCTTTCCATTGCTGGACGCAAAAATTCTTCTCGGAAAGTAGTTCCGTTGCCTTCGCCGTCTTCAACGTAACGCCCACCAGGGAACGGAGTGTAGTCCTCTGAGATATTGATCGTCGTATTCATCGCAACTTACTCCTCAAGGCCATTGGTCGGTATCGTCCACTCAACCAACGTGCCCCCTATATGTAGATCGTGGTCGTTCAACTCAACGTCTCCGTTATGAAGATATATTAATTCTCCGGTTCCACTCAATATCCTTACACGCCCACCTTTAAAGGCTTTGACTACAGTGACGACGTCCTGCAGGCCTTTACCATGCCCCCCTTGAAGAGAAGTTCGGTCTACTTCAAGTGCGGCTCTTATCATCTTAGAGGCGTCGTTTAGTGCACTTCCTCCCGGCATCTTCGACAAGACCTCACGAACACTCTCCCATCCCTCCCATCTTGGAAGGGTCGCGGAAATTCCAACGCCCTGATCATAAACTATGAACTTCACGCTTCGGCTATGTGGGTTCCAACTTGCTGTTGCCCACCAGCCTTCCGTTGCTGGAATAAATTCCCATTCGTGACCCTCTGGATATGCATGTTTGGTCGCATTGTAGGCAGCTTCCACTAACCCATCGTAAACCGACGGATCGCGGTGCAGAACTTCTGAAACTGTAGACAAAGTGCTCAACAACTGTTGATCCAAGCGGGTGCTGCTAACCATTGGAAGAACTGTGATCTCAGATTGGTTATCGAAGTTTTCAACCGTTTGGGACTTAACATCCAGCAAGTCGAAAAAACCCAAAGCTGAGAGCAAAGACCGTACTTCACGGTTCCAGTATTTTGTGCGTCGTGGCCTAACTTTTTGGCCCACAGTCAATCTCCAACGATCGATCTCAGCAGCCAGCACAAGCGCGCCTGCAACCGATATTCGCTGGATTGGCTCCAAGTCCAAAAACACTGCTGCAGATTTTTTACCTGTCCCTCTGCGTAGCGCGGCCGCTTTCAACTCTCGCAAACAGCGGACTGTTTCAGTGTAGTTGTTGGAGAAGCTGAACTCGGCTGGGGGAACAATTCTGATTTCGTTAGGATTTGCGCCATTTCTAGCGCGTCTTTTGTGGGGTTGGCGTCTCAGTATTTGGCGCCTAATCTTTTTTCTCCAACGGCCTCGCGCGACTTGAGCGATTATCAAGCGACGTTCAGGAGTAGTCTTTTTCACGCTTCTCAGGTCCTTAACTAAATAGCTTTTGCAGTTATGCTGTTTTGCGGTTGGTATTGCGCCCGGTAAATTCCGCTCTCATATGTATTTAGGCGGTCTTGTTCGGCGGTTAAACCTTAAGCTGTTTGCCAAGGCAACACTTCACCAAGCGCATTTGGTCGCAACCATTGCATGCTGATTTAATACCTGCCTCAGCTTATTCGCGGCGCTCCATTTTTCGCATGTTGCGGACTTCGCTTCACACAGAATACTTTTTACAAACTGAAAAAACTTCAAAGCACTCAACGGCCTCCTTGGACTGACGAAGAGTGTAACCGTCCTTCATATAGACCTGATGTGTGACGCCTTGCCTTTCATGTCCAACGATGAACTGGATGCGCTCTGTCTCCACACCTGCTTGTACCAAACGCGTTGCAAATGTGTGCCTTACCCGAAGGGTCCTACGTCTGGTGCTTGGTCTAGTCCGGGGTTTTGGTGTTGTGTCGGGTAGGGGCCAACGGAAGTAGTAGATGCCATGTCTGGACAGTGAGAGATACGCATGCAGCTTCATCTTGTGTCACACCGCTCTAGTGTTTGCCTATCATGATGAACTGCTAGGATTTGGTGGAGCCTAGGGGAGTCGAACCCCTGACCTCTTGCATGCCATGCAAGCGCTCTCCCAACTGAGCTAAGGCCCCATGCCGTACCGCCTGTGCGGTGGACGGACGTTTATGCAACGCCGGTGAAGAGTGCAAGCCAAAAATACACCGATCAGGCCAAAATCTTCGGGCGTTGACCCCGTGCGACCCAACGGTCGTGCTGGTGCGGCGCGGGGCATTGCTGCCCCGTGCGGCGGTTCAGGACTCGTCGTCCGACGACACGTCGGTGATGTCGTCCAGCGAGACGCTGTCGTCGTCATCGTCATCGTCGAGCAGATCGTCGTCGAGATCGACATCCACGGCGTCGTCATCGTCGAGAAGATCGTCATCCGATACGGCTTCGCGGGCCTTGACCGATGCGGCATCTTCGGCATCGGCGGCGATCATCCGGCTCTTGCCGGTGTCCAGTTCCACGATCTCGCCCGTATAGGGGCTGACGATCGGGTTCTTGTTCAGGTCATAAAACCGTTTGCCTGTTGTCGGGCAAACGCGCTTTACACCCCATTCTTCCTTGGGCATGTGGAATCCCCTTGATATCTGCTGAGTCGTGTTGACGATTCAGGTCACCTGCCACATGCGGTAGGGACTGTCAAAGCCTTTACGCAAAAGGGGGCGCATCTTGGGACGACATGCATTGCCAGGGCATCCCGCCGTGCCGCTGACGCTGCGGCGTTCGGCGCGGGCGCGGCGTATCAGCCTTCGGATTTCCCAACTGGACGGGCGGGTTACGCTGACCCTGCCCACCGGTATCCCCGAGGCAGAGGCACTGGATTTCGCCCGCGCGAAAGAAGGCTGGATTCGCCAGCATCTTGAGAAACGCCCCGACCATGTGGCGCTGCACTACGGGCAGGACATCCCGGTCGAGGGCAGCTTGCGGCGAATCGTGCCCGCCACCGGGCGGCGGGTGGAGTTGCGGGCGAACGAAATCGCCGTTCCCGAGGGCGGGGCAGAGCGCCGCCTGTTGCGATACCTTCAGGAACTGGCCCGCGACCGGCTGACCGGGGCCTGTGACGACTATGCCGCCATGATTGGCCGGCGCTACGTGCGGCTGACATTGCGGGACACGCGCTCGCGCTGGGGATCGTGCAACTCCGAAGGGGCGCTTATGTTTTCGTGGCGGCTGATCCTCGCCCCGCCCGACGTGCTGCACTATGTTGCCGCGCACGAAGTGGCGCATCTGGCCGAGATGAATCACTCTCGCGCGTTCTGGGCCCAGGTCGAGCGGATCTTTGGCCCGTATGACGCTCCCCGAAATTGGCTGCGCGACAGTGGCAGCAGCCTGCATCGTTATCGTTTCGACGCAGGTGTGAGTTGACCTTGGATGAATTTGTGATCACATGAGCGGATGTTGAGCGCACGCCAGACCGACATCCAATCCGCCACGCATGACCGGATCTACCGGGTCCTGCGGTCGCGGATCATGCATGGCGAAATCCCTCCGGGGCACGCCTTGACCCTGCGCGGGATCGGCAAGGAATTCGGTGTCTCGATGACGCCTGCGCGCGAAGCGGTGCGGCGCCTTGCCGCCGAAGGCGCGTTGTTCCTGTCCTCTTCGGGCCGGGTCTCGACGCCAGAGCTGACCAACGACCGGATCGAGGAGCTGGCCGCCCTGCGCGCCCTGCTCGAGGTGGAACTGGCCAGCCGCGCCCTGCCGCGTGCGCATATGGCGCTGATCGACCGGTTGCAGGCGATCAACATGAACGTGGCCGAAATGGTCACCAAGCGTGACGGGGTGGGTTATATCCGCGCCAATCTGGAATTTCACCGCACGCTCTATCTGCGGGCGCAGGCGCCGGCGATGCTGGCCATCGCCGAAACCGTCTGGCTACAGCTTGGCCCGACCATGCGCGCGCTTTACGGGCGGCTGCAACGTACCGATACGCCGCATTATCACCGGCTGATCATCGCCGCGCTCAAGGCAGGCGACGAACCGGGGTTGCGTTTGGCGGTCCGTTCCGACGTCACCCAGGGGTTGCGGCTGCTGGTCACCTGACCGACAGCATTCAGGGCTTTGTGGCGATCTGGCTGACATAGGACATGAAGCCGAAAAACCTGTTGGCCTGCAGCCGCTGCCGCGCCTCCGCTTTCAGGGCTGCCGCCGTTTCCGGGAACAACAATCCGGTCTCGGCCATCCTGTCCGCGCCCCGGTCAATTACCGTCATGAAATACCCGGCCTCGCCTTCGGCCACATATCCATGCCCTTGTCGCGTGCCTGGCTCGAACCCTGCATGCGTCAGCAAATCGCCCACCTGACGCATGATCCACAGGTTGGTGACATTCTGGTTGATCATGAACCGGACGATCTGGTCCAAAGGGTCGTAATCGCCGATCTGGGCCGTGGCGGTGTCGTAATCCCCATCACAGATCGCCAGCACGCCGCCCGGCCTGAGGATGCGGAATGCCTCGGCAATCGCATCGCGAGGGGTGGGGACATGACATAACAGCGTGTGCATCAAGACCATGTCCACGGATGCGTCCTGCAACCCGGTGTCTCTGGCATCACCGGTCTGGAAACTCAGGTTCGGCTCGGCCGCGAACTGCGCGCGCGCCCGCTCGACCATGACCGGTGAGGGCTCGATCCCCAACGCGCTGGCGGCCCCGGCAACCTTGATCAGGTCGTGTGTCACATGGCCGGTACCCGACCCCAGTTCCACCGCAAAAGCGCCGGACGGCAGTTTCATCCCGCGCAGATAAGCTTTGCGTATCGCGACCTGCGACGGGTCAAGACAACGCGCCTCCATCGCATCCGCGATCGTGGATTGAACGGCGTGGTCCTGCGCTGCGAGGTTGGAATACGGATCTGACATGGCGCTCCCCGGTCTCTTTTCTGTCCGGTCAGTGTCACTCGAATCGGCCAAATCTCCAAATTCACCCGCGCCGGTCACCTCAGCCGGCGCAGCGAATGGCGGACAGGGCTTGGATGATGTCCCTATCTGAGACATTATCCTTCGAACAATAGGGGAGAGAGACCATGACACACTTCACCCGCCGCGGCGCCTTGGGATTGATGGGGGGCGCGGCGGCGCTGCCCGCCTTGGGAACTCCGGCCCTTGCCAACACCAAGATGACGGTCGGCGCGTTGCGCTTTACCAGCCATGCCGCGTCTTTTGTTGCCTACGAGCGCGGCTATTTCTCGGACGAGGGGCTGGATATCGAGTTCCGCTTTTTCGAGGCGGCGCAACCGATGGCGGTGGCGATTGCCAGCGGCGATGCGGATTATGCGGTGACGGCGATCTCGGGTGGTTTGATCAGCCTTGCCGAAAAAGGCGCAACCAGGGTGATCGGCGGCGCTCTCAGCGAAGAGCAGGGCATCGACGGCCAGATGATCCTGGCCTCGAATGCCGCTTACGAGGCCGGCTTGACCAGCCCGGCGGCGCTGGACGGCAAGAAATTCGCGGTCACGCAACCGGGATCGTCCTTTCACTACATGGGGTCCAGGATCGCGGCCGCCGAGGGTGTCTCGGTCAGCTTCACCCCGTTGCAGAAGGTCGGCGCGATCATTGGCGCGATGAAATCGGGGCAGGTGGATGCATGGTCGATCGTGCCCCACATCGCCAAGGCTCTGGCAGGTGGTGGTGCGGTTCAGGTGATCGGCAATGTTGCCGACTACATCCCCGACTATCAGGTCACGACCGTGTTCACTTCGGCAGACAATGCCGCCAACGAACGCGCCCAGACCGAGGCTTTCCTGCGCGCCTTTTCGCGCGGGGCGGATGATTTCAACGCCGCGCTGGTCGACAGCACAGCCGGTGACGAAGCCGCCGAGGATATGGTGCAGCTGATCCACAAATACGTCTACACCGACCGCCCCTATGAAAAGGCCGCACCGTCGATCCGCAACGGCGCGATGCGTATCAATCAGGGCGCGGCGCTGAACATGGCCTCGGTCGAGGACCAGTTGAGCTGGTTCAAGTCCGAAGGGCTGATCAAGCCAGAGATCACCAGCGACATTCTGGTTGATCCGTCATATGTCCAGATGATCTGAGCGGGCAGGGCGGGGCCACCCGCCCGATTTCTTCATGGAACTGACAATCCGGAACCTGACGCACCGCTATGGTGACATGCTGGTGCTTGACGATGTCTCGCTGCACATCCCTGCGGGTGAAATCCTGTGCGTGGTCGGCCCCTCGGGCTGCGGCAAGTCCACCTTGCTGCGGATGATCGGCGGACTGGAACAGCCGGAACAGGGGCAGGTGTTGCAATCGGGCGAGGTTCCCGACGGATGCCTCAACCCCCTGACTTTCGTGTTTCAGGACTTTGCCCTGCTGCCGTGGCGCAGCGTGGCGGGGAACATTTCACTGGTGCTGGAGGATCACCGGCTGCCGTCGCGAGTTGTACAAAATGGCATATCGGATGTTCTGGAGCGTACAAAACTGACAGATTTCGCAAATGCACTGCCCAGACAGTTGTCCGGCGGCATGAAGCAGCGCGTCGCAATCGCTCGCGCACTGGCGGTCAACCCGGCGGTTCTGCTGCTCGATGAACCGCTGTCCGCGCTGGACGCGCAGACCCGCGAACTGTTGATGGAAGACCTGATTTCACTGTGGTCACGGCAGCCATTCACAGCCGTATATGTCACCCATAACCTGGCCGAGGCGGTGCGTCTGGGTCACCGCATCGCAGTCCTGTCGCGCCGCCCCGGACGGGTACGCGAAGTGATCGCTATCGACACGCCGCTGACCGAAAGAGGGGCCGGAGATTCCGACCTCGAAGCGCTGCAAAAGCGGCTCTGGGACCTGATGCGCGAAGAGGCGCTGGCGGCGGATCAGGAGTTGGCCGATGCCTGACGCCTCACGCCCTGTCCCGTTTCGCGGCGGTGGCTTTTCGCCGGTTTCAAAACGCGGTGCAGGAGCTGCGGTTTTCATTGTATTGCTAGTACTTATCGAATGGGGAACGCGGGCTGGCTGGATCTCGAACCTGACCCTTCCGCGCCCCTCGGACGTGGGGGCCACGTTGATGGAACTGGCCCGTTCAGGCGCGTTGTGGACGCATCTGCTTCCCTCGGTGACGCGGCTTCTTGTGGGGTCGGCGATGGGTGTAAGCGCAGGGATCTGCGTTGGTGTCATGATCGGTCTGTTCTCTTACGTCCGGGCCGGGCTGGTGCCTTTGGTGGCCGCGATTTTTCCAATCCCCAAGATCGCGCTGCTGCCGCTTTTCGTGATCTGGTTCGGTATCGACGAGGGGTCGAAATACGCCCTGATCGCGCTGGGCACCTTCACGCCTACGGTGGTCTCCACCTATGGTGCGGTGGACAATGTCGACCGCAACCTGATCCGCATGGGGCAAAGCTTTGGCCTTGGCTGGAACAGCATCGTCCGCAAGATCGTCCTGCCCGGCGCACTACCCGGAATCCTGTCCGGACTGCGCGTTTCACTGGCAATCGGCATCATTCTCTTGGTCGCAGCCGAGATGCTGGGCGCCGAATTTGGCATCGGCGCCTACATCCTTCAGGCAGGCGCGCTGTATGACCTTGAGCGACTTTTTGCCGGAGTTGTCATTCTGTCGGCGCTGGGCATTCTGACGAGCTGGGCCATCGGGCTTTTGGAAAAACGCCTTCTGGCGTGGCGCAGTTGATCGCTGTATTCTGGGGCAAAGGCAAATCAGAAAAAGAGCAGGCCGGGCAATGATCAATCGACGGATGTTTTCCCTTGGAGTTGGCGCAACGCTTGTGACCGCCTGTTCGGGCGGTGGTGTGGCGCCCACACCGCAAGTCACACGGATGCGCGCGGTGCCGAATGCGGGCTGGGAGGCCTGGGTGACCAGTTTCAAGAACCGTGCGTCAGCGCAGGGTATTTCCCAATCCACGATCAACACAGCGTTTCAGGAGGCCGGCTATCTGCCCGAGGTGATCGAGCGGGACCGCAACCAGACGGAATTCAAACGCTCGCTGGAGGATTATCTGGCCATCGCTGCCTCGGACGAGCGCATCAACACCGGCCGACAGATGCTGCAACGCCACGGCAGTACGCTGTCGCAGATCGAGTCGCACTACGGCGTGGACAAGGAAGTTGTCGTTGCCATCTGGGGGCTCGAAAGCCGCTATGGCGCGCGTCGTGGTGATGTACCGGTGGTTTCGGCACTGTCGACACTGGCCTATGACGGGCGGCGCGGCGCATTCTTTGAAAGCCAGCTGGTTGCGGCACTGAAGATCGTTCAGAACGGGGATACAGCGCCCCGGAACATGACCGGAAGTTGGGCGGGAGCGATGGGGCACACGCAATTCATCCCGACGTCTTATCTGGCCTATGCCGTCGATTTCACCGGCGACGGACGGCGCGATATCTGGTCAGAGGATCCTACCGATGCGCTGGCCTCGACGGCGGCGTATCTGGCGCGCTCAGGGTGGGTTCGGGGGCAGCCCTGGGGCGGCGAGATTGGCTCTGCCGCGGCCCGTTCGGGAACACCGATTGCCACCTTGCAGCCGCAGGTGCCCGGACCACAGATTGCGGTTTTCCAGAATTTCAGGGTTATCAAGCGATACAACAACTCGGACAGCTATGCGATTGGTGTGGGCCACCTGTCCGACCGGATCGCCGGAGGCGGACCGTTCAACGCATCCTTTGGTCCCGATGAAACCGGGTTGACGCTGGATGACCGCAAGGAGTTGCAACAACGCCTGACTGCCGCCGGGTTCGACACGCAAGGTGCGGATGGGGTGATCGGGTCGAACTCCACGACGGCAATCAGTGCCTATCAGCGCGCCAACAACCTGGCGGTGACAGGCCAGCCATCTGCCGAGCTGTTACGGATGCTGCGTCGAGGCTAGCGGCGCGGCTCAGGCCGCGAGTCCCCTGGACCCGATATCCAGGAACTTCTGACGGCGGTCCTTGATCAGGGTCGCGCTGTCCTTGCCGCCCAGTTCCGTCAGCATGGTGGCAATCGCCTTGCTGACGGCCTCGATGGTGCTGTGTTTATCCCGGTGCGCGCCGCCTTTTGGTTCGGTAATGATCCGATCGATCACGCCCAGCTTGTGCAAGTCCTGCGCGGTCAGGCGCAGCGCTTCGGCGGCCTCGCGCATTTTTTCGGCATCCTTCCACAGGATCGAGGCGCAACCTTCGGGAGAGATCACCGAATAAACCGAGTGTTCCAACATCGCCACGCGGTTGGCGGTGGCGAACGCAACCGCCCCGCCCGAGCCACCCTCGCCGATGATGACCGAAACAAGCGGTACGCCGATCTTGAGGCACATCTCGGTCGAGCGGGCGATTGCTTCGGACTGGCCGCGCTCTTCGGCGCCCTTGCCGGGGTAGGCGCCAGCAGTGTCGATCAGAGTGATAACCGGCAGGCCAAATCGGCCTGCCATTTCCATCAGGCGTACGGCTTTGCGGTATCCTTCGGGCCGGGCCATGCCGAAGTTGCGTTCGATCCGCGACTTGGTGTCGCTTCCCTTTTCGTGGCCGATCACCATGACCGGTTGGTCGTCGAAACGCGCCAACCCGCCCATCACGGCAAGATCGTCGGCAAAGTTTCGGTCCCCGGCCAGGGGCGTGTATTCTGTGAACAGCGCTTTGATATAGTCCTGACAATGAGGTCGTTCCGGATGGCGTGCCACCTGGCATTTCCGCCAGGGTGTCAGATCCTTGTACAACTCGTCCATCATCTTGGCAGCCTTGGCATCCAGCGCCGCCGCTTCGTCAGCCACGTCCATTTCTTCGTTGGCCCGGGCCAGCGCGCGTAACTCTTCGGCCTTGCCTTCGATTTCAGCCAGCGGTTTCTCGAAATCCAGATACTGGGTCATGACGTCTCTCAAAGCGGAATCTCCGCGTTATATGGCCCGAGGTCGCCCAAGATGCAACTCGGCAAGATTTAAGTTACCCGAATAGGATGTCGACGGTGTGTTGGGCGAGTGGCAAGAAACACCTCGGCGGTTTTGGACTTTGGTTGATCTGAGGTTCTTTGAAGCCGCCACAAGTTCCATACGGGAACCTTCTGATCTTTTTTGCGTTAGTTGCGGGGTGATTAATTTCGGCGCTTTCAAAACCTTGAAAACATGTGTGCTGGAAAAGTGATCACGTCGGACTTGCCGAGTGAAAACTTGCCGAATAGGCTTTTGTTGATGGCGTTGTGAAAGACCGGGGAAAACGGCGGCGACGCACCCAACAGGGAGTTGATGATGAAATCTGTCGTTACCGGGTTGGCCGGAGTTCTTGCACTGGGAATGGTTGTCACGGCCTCGGCCGAGACCCTGACGCTTACTCCCGCAAGCCCACAGCCGTCGAATCCCAAGGCGGGGCTTGCGGTGAAATATGCCTGGGCGGGTGATCCGCCCGCGCAGATTCAGTCGATCAGTGCCGCCAAAAGCATGATTGCCGACGCCAAACCGGGCTTGCCGCTCAGCGGTCTCGACTACCGAGACACCGATGAGGGCGAGCCTGTCATGACCTTCGATCAGGCGATGAATGTTGCTGCTGACATCAAAGGGTATATCCGGTTCGACGCGCCGGGAACCTATACGCTGGAAACCTGGTCGAACGATGGAATCGATGCGAATATCGGCGGGCAGCAGGTTGGATATTTTTCCAGCCGCCAACCCTGCGAAGCCAATCAGCGCGTGGATGTCGAAGTGCCAAAAGCGGGCTGGTATGATCTGAGCATCGTCTATTTTCAGAAATACAGCACTGCGTGCCTGATGATGAAATGGGGCAAGAAGGGTGACAAGCTCAAATGGGTGCCGAACGACGTCTTTGGTCATTGACCAGCTTGAGTGATCAAAGCAAGCGGGGCCATTTGGCCCCGTTCGTCATTTTGGGGAAAGGCCAAGTGCTGCGCGCAATGCGGATTCGGGTGCGCTGAGTACCGGAATGCCGCAATTCAGATGTGCCGTTGCCCCGGCCATAGAGGCCTGTGCCAACACGACACAAGCTGTGTCCGGGGCAATTTCCAGTGCGCGCGACAGCTGCACGGCAATGCGTTTGGCAAAGGCTTCGGTATCGCCCGAGATAAAATGCACCCAAAGATGGGCAAGTGGCAACTCACGGATGTTGGGTTCCAGTCCGATCTCGGCAAAGGCTTTGGTCAACAACCGGGTCGAAGGTTCGCGCGTGCTGTCCAGACAATAAGCCATCAGGACCGGTCCTCCGGTTGATGCGGCCTCTTGCATCATGGGCCAGTCGACGCGCAGTGCCCCGGCCCGCGCAGCGATCTCGCCGATTGTCGAACAGGTGCAAATCGCGTTTGGCGCAGTGAAGATGGCCGAGTGGATTTCCAACGCCAGTTCGGCATTGATCCCGTGCAAGCCCCGGTCCAGCCAGTCAGGGCGCACAACATGCGTCAGCTTTGCATCCGGCGCGATCCGCGCCGAAAGGGCGTCAAAGGTGGCGCAATGCACTGCG
The DNA here is from genome assembly GCF_059613285.1 of Ruegeria sp. BHSB058. Classification (NCBI taxonomy): domain Bacteria; kingdom Pseudomonadati; phylum Pseudomonadota; class Alphaproteobacteria; order Rhodobacterales; family Roseobacteraceae; genus Ruegeria; species Ruegeria sp. BHSB058. The sequence goes on from NZ_JBXWSF010000081.1 coordinate 13,517, forward strand.
GCGGTATGAAACAATGTCAACTCGGTCATACTTGGAAACCTATCAGAAAAGGGCGCCCGATGGACGCCCTTTCGCAAAATCTCGATATGGGCGTCAGCCGTTTGCGGAAATCAGTTCTGCCTGAGCCACGATCACCTCGGCCTGCTTGATCGAAGCGATGTCAACCAGGCGACCCTTGTAGACGGTGGCACCTTCGCCTTTGGCCTTGGCCTGCTCCATTGCGGCAAGGATTTCGCGGGCCTCGGTCACCGCTTCGTCGGACGGGGTGAAAACCTGATTGGCAAGCGCAATCTGTTTGGGGTGGATCGCCCATTTGCCGACCATTCCGAGCGTGGCTGAACGTCTGGCTTGCGCGATATAGCCTTCGTCGTCCGAGAAATCTCCGAACGGTCCGTCCACCGGCAACACCCCGTGGGTGCGGCAAGCCGCAACGATGGCGGCCTGGGCCCAGTGCCACGGGTCTGACCAGTGCTTTTCGCCATTGCGCAACATATAATAATTTTCCTGCGTGCCACCGATGCCGGTGGTCTGCATCCCCATCGAGGCGGCAAAATCAGCCGCGCCCAGGCTCATCGCCTGCAAACGGGGGGAGGAGGCTGCGATTTCCTCGACATGGGCAATGCCGGCAGAGGATTCGATGATCACTTCGAAACTGATCGGCTTGGTCCGGCCCTTGGCGCGTTCAATGGCGGTGACCAGCGCGTCGACGGCATAGACATCGGCGGCGCAACCCACCTTGGGGATCATGATCTGATCCAGCCGATCACCCGCCTGTTCCAGCACGTCCACCACATCGCGGTACCAATAGGGTGTATCCAGCCCGTTGATGCGCACCGACATGGTCTTGTTGCCCCAATCGAGGGTGTTCAGCGCCTCGATCACATTGGCGCGGGCAGTATCCTTGTCCGAAGGCGCAACCGAATCTTCAAGATCGAGGTTGATGACATCCGCTGCCGACGCCGCCATTTTTGGAAACAGCTTGGTGTTGGAGCCGGGACCGAACAACTGGCAACGATTGGGGCGCGCAGGGGCGGCGGGCTGTATGCGGAAACTCATCGGTTGACCTCATTGAGTAAGGAAATTGCGATTTTCTTGCAGAATGAGGTATTAAATTGCGCGCACTTGCGCAAGCGTCATTATGCGTGCGCAGCAATGCAATCGCAGCATCCATCAAGATAAGGCGCTGATAAGGTGATTAAAGATTAATCAGTTTGAAAACTTCGAAGATTCTTGCGTGATTATCGCAGATCGTGCAATGATCTTCGCTTTGAGTGAAGTGAGCGGGGAAATACGCGAAACGCTCGTAACCGCGCTTCAATAGGGTACGCCGGAAACAAAGGAGTGCACCGCTATGATCGAGACACCGTATCTGCTGTTTTTGGGCGATGCGCCCGACCAACTGGCCGCCAAGGTTGCCGTCGGCATCAAGGACTGGCGTCCGGAAAACGCCGTGGGTCAATTCCGTATGGACGGTTGCAAGGCCGATCTGGGTCTGAAGGACATGGATCTGGTCGAAGCGCGCGAGGCAGGGGCCAAGACGCTGGTAATTGGCGTGGCCAACCGGGGTGGTGTGATCAGCCAGGAATGGAAGAAAGTTCTGGTCATGGCGCTGGAGGAAGGGTTTGATCTGGCCTCGGGCTTGCACAACCTTTTGCGCAACGAGCCTGATCTGGTGGCCGTCGCCGAAGCTTGTGGACGGACCCTTCATGACGTGCGCGTGCCTTCGGTGGATTACCCGATTGCCAACGGCATCAAGCGCAAGGGCAAGCGGTGCCTGGCGGTTGGCACCGATTGCTCAGTGGGCAAGATGTATACAGCGCTGGCAATGGACAAGGAAATGCGCGAGCGCGGCATGAAGTCGAGCTTCCGCGCTACCGGGCAGACCGGCATCCTGATCACCGGTGACGGTGTGCCACTGGATGCGGTGATCGCCGATTTCATGGCCGGATCGGTGGAATGGCTGACCCCGGACAATGACGACGATCACTGGGACCTGATCGAAGGGCAGGGCAGCCTGTTCCACGTTTCCTATTCGGGCGTCACCATGGCGCTGATTCATGGCGGTCAGCCGGATGCGCTGATCTTGTGCCACGAACCCACGCGGGAGCACATGCGCGGCCTTCCGACCTATCAGTTGCCGACGCTCGAAGCGCTGCGCGATACCGCGCTGAACTTGGCTCTGGTGGCTAACCCTGACTGCAAAGTGGTGGGTGTTTCGGTAAATACCCAGCACATGGGCGAAGGCGACGCCAAGGCCTATCTGGCGCAGATTGAGGCCGATATGGGGTTGCCTGCGACCGATCCATTCAGGTTTGGGTCCGACAAGCTGGTGGACGCGCTCGCCGCGATGTGATGCAAGCGGCTCGCCGGTGGCGGAGTATGGCCGCCTCCGGCGGGAGTATTTGGAAAAAGATGAAGGAGCAGGCGAGTGCAGATCGAAGTCTCTCGCGACGTGTTCCGGCTGGCGCAGGTGTTCACCATCTCACGCGGGTCGCGGACCGAAGCCAAGGTGTTGACGGTGCGGGTGACAGACGGTGCGCATCAAGGTTGGGGCGAATGCGTGCCTTATGCGCGCTACGACGAGACACTGGAAACGGTCGAAGCCGAGATTGTCGGGTTGCCTGCGGAGTTTACGCGCGAAGGGTTGATGGACCTGTTGCCTGCTGGTGCGGCGCGCAATGCGGTGGATTGCGCTTTGTGGGATCTGGAAGCCAAGCGGACAGGCAAGCGGGTTTGGGAGCTGGCAGGTCTGCCGGAGCCGGGACCGGAAATCACCGCTTACACGCTGTCTTTGGACACGCCCGAGGCGATGCAGGCGCAGGCAGCCAAGAATTCAAATCGGCCTTTGCTGAAGATCAAGCTGGGTACGCCCGACGACATGCCGCGGCTGGAAGCAGTCCGTGCGGGTGCGCCGAACGCAAAAATCATCGTTGACGCAAACGAGGGATGGACCGCCGAGGTGTATGCTGACCTCGCGCCGCATCTGGTGCGACTGGGTGTTGCATTGGTCGAACAGCCCTTGCCAGCCGGGCAGGACGAAGCGCTGATCGGGATGGATCGCCCGGTGCCGGTCTGTGCCGACGAGAGCTGTCATGACCGTGCCCGCCTGCCCTCGCTCAAGGGCAAATACGATGTGGTTAACATCAAGCTGGACAAGACCGGCGGTCTGACCGAGGCGTTGAAGCTGCGCGCAGCCGCGTTGGCCGAGGGGTACGACATCATGGTGGGGTGCATGGTGGGCAGTTCACTGGCGATGGCCCCTGCGACACTGGTGGCTCAGGGCGCGATGGTGACAGATCTTGACGGCCCGCTGTTGTTGGCCGAAGACCGCGACACCCCGTTGATTTTTGATGATGCCGGAGTGTACCCGCCCAAAGCGGCGCTCTGGGGCTGAGGAGACACAAGACATGACCCGCACCGTTTATGTGAATGGAGAATACCTGCCTGAGGACGAGGCAAAAGTCTCGATCTTTGACCGGGGGTTTCTGATGGCCGACGCGGTCTATGAGGTGACCAGCGTTCTGGGCGGCAAGCTGATCGACTTTGAGGGCCACGCGGTGCGCCTAAAGCGGTCGTTGGACGAACTGGACATGGCCGAGCCCTGCAGCAAGGACGAGTTGCTGGAAGTTCATCGCCAACTGGTGAAGCTGAACGGGATCGACGAGGGTTTGGTTTACCTGCAAGTAACCCGCGGCTCCGACGGGGATCGGGATTTCGTGTTTCCGTCGGCCGATACCAAGCCGACGATCGTTCTGTTCACCCAAAACAAGCCTGGTCTGGCCGACAGCCCGGCGGCGGCTAAAGGCAACAAGATCATTTCGATCGAAGATATCCGCTGGGGCCGTCGCGACATCAAGACGGTCCAGCTTTTGTATCCTTCGATGGGCAAGATGATGGCCAAGGCGGCGGGCTGCGACGACGCCTGGATGATCGAGGATGGGTTCGTGACCGAAGGCACCTCGAATAACGCCTATTTCGTCAAGGCCGGCAAGATCGTGACTCGGCCGCTGTCGAACGACATCCTGCACGGGATCACCCGCAAGGCGGTGCTGCGTCTGGCTGCCGAGGCGCAGATGGAGATCGAAGAACGCCTGTTCACCATCGACGAAGCGAAAGAAGCGGACGAGGCATTCACCACTTCGGCAAGCGCCTTTGTCATGCCGGTTGTCGAGATCGACGGAGTGCGACTAGGGGATGGCACACCCGGACCGATCGCCCGACGTCTGCGCGAGATTTATCTGGACGAAGCCCGCAAAGAGGCAATCTGAGTTGCCGCTCAACCGAACCGATAGCTTGACGCGGTAAGCGAGCCGAAAAACTGGGTTTCGTGATACACGCGTTTTGCGGGGGCCTCTTCGGCGGCCCCCAGCGCCACAAAAAGCGGCACCAGATGGTCCTCCTGCGCGTGACAGGTGCGCGCGGACGGAGCGCTTTCCCAATTCAGCATTGCTTGCGTTCTGGCATCCGGTTCAAGTCCAAGTGCTGCGTCGAGCCAGGCGTCGAATTCCGCCGAGGGCTTTTCCCCCTCGCGTCCCATCAGGCGCAGGTTGTGATAGCTGAGGCCGGAACCGACGATCAGCACACCATCATCGCGCAATGGGGCAAGGGCGCGGCCAAGTGCCAGATGCTCTGCCGGGTCATAGTGACTGCGCAGAGAGATCTGAAAGGTCGGCATATTCGCTTCAGGATACATCACCGCCATCGGCGCGAATGTTCCGTGATCGAACCCTTGAGTGTCGTCCAGCCGAACCGGCAGACCTGCTGCCGCCATCAGATCAGCACTGCGCCGTGCCAGATCAGGAGCACCGGGTGCCGGATAAACGATTTCATAGGTCTCTGGCGGAAAACCGAAATAGTCATACACCATGGGCGGTCGGGGGGATGACATGACAGCATATGCATCGCTGTCTTCCCAGTGTCCCGAGATCATCAGGACCGCTTTAGGCCTTTCGCCAATATCTTGTGGCATCCGTGCCAGAGACGTTTCCAGTTCCTTGAACCGTTGGCGCATGTCAGGCAGCCATGGCCATGGACCGCCACCATGCGAGATAAAATAGGTTGGCAATGGATTGGGCATGATCACCTCGGGACGCCTGATGTTTGCAGTAAGGATATGACAGATTGTCCGCGACTGTCAGGTCGCTTTCCAAACAGTATTTGTGCGTTTCTGCGTCCTTCGGAATGAATGCGACAGCGAGTTGGCGCAAA
>NZ_JBXWSF010000082.1:0-18371 GCF_059613285.1 Ruegeria sp. BHSB058
GTTCAAAAAGATCCACCATCGATTGCGCCGGATTGAACGTTTCATTGAAAACAAGCCAAAATGGCACGATTTCGACCATCATGCGCATGCGGCGGAATATCAGGATGAAGAGTGCAAGCCCTGCAAAAACGACCCCGCTTGCTAAAAGCAAGGTCAACCCCATTGCCAGCCACGCTATCGCCGGGCCACTGACAGACGCCATTTCATCAAATTGACCCGGATACTCGTTTGAGAATTGAATGACTCCGGTGGTCATCAGAAAGAACGTCCCAAACAGCAACCGGCGACGTTGCCTGTAAATCAATCGAAACATGCTTTGCACCCATAAGTAGTCAGCCTCAAAGCTGCCTATCGCTCAGGATGTTGTCCAGATTGAGACCTGTCTGTGCGCAATCGAGATTTCTCGGGCCGTACGCCAGAAAATTCAGGGCATTACCGGATCACAGGCCCAACGAGGATTTCACCGCGTCATCGACCACACCGGCGAGAAGGGCGTCTTGATCGCCTTCGCACCCTGCCCGCAAAGCGTCGATGAAGGTCTGGCGAAGAGCCGCCTTTTCGGCGTCCGTGGCGGCGTGGTCCTCGATATTCACCTCGCGGTTATAAAGTGACAGCGCGGCCATTTTCCGGACCACCTCGACGACGTATTCATCATCGCCGTCCGCCTCTTCGATGACGCTGGCGCAGGTGTGATACATGACCGGCATCGCGTCCTCTACCATCTGTTCGGCTTCGGCATCGGCCAGAAGGGGCGTGGCGATGATCGTCAATAGTGCAGCCCCGTTGAAAATCCATTTCCCGTGCATGGCAGGCAACCTCCTGAACTCGGAACCGGTGGTTCGGCCCGTGTAACTCGTCAATCCTTGTTGGCGCCGATGATGGCCCCGACCACGGCGCCGGCGGCAGCGCCCTTGCTGTCACCGACCAGAGCGCCGACACCGGCACCAATCAGCGCGCCCTTGACCGCGTTGTCCGTTTTCTTGTCGGCCTCGGCCATGTGTGGCAGCGCGAGGAACAGTGCGGCGGCAAGGGCCGCGCACAGGGTTCTGTAATGTCTGAGATCGGTCATCCCGTCCTCCCCTACGAAAATCCTTCTTTGTCCATGGTAGCTTGAACAGATGTCCCTGTCCAAACCGGATTTCCACAAAGGGGTGGGATGGCTAGAGTTCCTCGACGTCGATGACCCCTTCAAGCGATTTGATCGCGCCCTTGATCTGGGGGGTGATCGGGAAATCCTGACCCAGATCCATCTCGACATCGCCGGGCAGGCCGGGGGCCAGCAGGCAGAGCTGGATCGGCCCCTTTGAGGCCCCGCGCGCCGCTGATGCCGCATCTTCCAACACCCGGGCGACGACGGGCAGGGCCTGAACCTCGTCCACGAAGATGCGCAGGCCGGTTGCACCGGCCTCGGCCACGGCGGCGTCGATGGGGCCGACGGAGCGGCCCAGAAGTTTCAGCTGGTCCGCCTCCATCGTCGCTTCGGCGGTCAGCACCACATGGGCGCCGGTTTCCAGAAACTCGCGGCTTTTCTCCAGCGTTTCCGAGAACAGCGTGACCTCGTAGGCACCTGTGGGGTCGGAAAGCTGGGCAAAGGCAAAACGGTTGCCGCGGGCGGATTTGCGCTCCTGCCGACCGGCCACGACACCGGCCATCTTGGCGATCAGCGGGCCGGAACGGGCCTTTTCCGTCACCTCGTCCAGCGTCATCACCTGCTTGCGCTTGAGCGACGGCATGTAATCGTCCAGCGGGTGTCCGGAAAGGTAGAAGCCGATGGCCTTGAATTCCTCGCTCAGCCGCTCGGCGGGCAGCCAGTCGGGGGTCTGGCTGAGGCGCGGTTCGGGCAGGTCGTCGCCGGCCTCGCCAAACAGCGACACCTGGTTCGAGTTCTTCTGCTCGTGAATCGCGGCCGAGTATTGCACCAGCGCCTCGAGACTGTCGAAGACGCGGCGGCGGTTGGGGTCGAGCTGGTCAAAGGCCCCGGCGCGGGCGAGCATTTCCAAGGGCCGCTTGCCGACCTTTTTCAGATCGACCCGGCGGGCGACGTCGAAGAGGTTGACAAAAGGCTTGTCGCCCCGCCCCTGTACCACAAGGTTCATCGCCTCGACGCCCACGTTCTTGAGCGCGCCCAGCGCATAGACCAGTTCGCCATTCACCACGTCGAATGTTGCCAGCGACCGGTTCACGCAGGGCGGCACATAAGGCAGGCCCAGCCCCTTGCGGACCTCTTCGAAATAGACGCCCAGCTTGTCGGTCAGGTGGATGTCGCAGTTCATGACACCGGCCATGAACTCGACCGGGTGATTGGCCTTGAGCCAGCCGGTCTGGTAGCTGACCACCGCATAGGCGGCGGCGTGAGACTTGTTGAAGCCGTAGTTGGCGAATTTTTCCAGCAGGTCGAAAACCTCGGAGGCCTTTTTCTTGTCGACCCCGTTTTCTGCCGCGCCCTTTTCGAATTTCGGGCGTTCGGCGTCCATCGCCTCTTTGATCTTCTTGCCCATGGCGCGGCGCAGCAGGTCGGCGCCGCCGAGCGAATAGCCCGCCATCACCTGTGCGATCTGCATCACCTGTTCCTGATAGACGATGATGCCCTGGGTTTCTTCGAGGATGTGGTCGATCAGGGGGTGGACGGATGTGATCTCGCGCAAGCCGTTCTTGACTTCGCAATAGGTGGGGATGTTCTCCATCGGGCCGGGGCGATAGAGCGCCACGAGGGCCACGATATCCTCGATACAGGTGGGTTTCATGCGCTTGAGCGCATCCATCATGCCCGAGCTTTCCACCTGAAACACCGCAACCGTCTTTGCCGCCGAATAGAGCTTGTAGGTCGCCTCGTCATCCAGCGGGATGGCGTTGATCTCGTTCACCGCGCCTTCGGGCGGGTCGTAAAGCTGCGTGCCGTCGGCGGCCACGTGCAGGTCGCGGCCCGACTTTCGGATCAGGTCAACGGCGTTCTGGATCACGGTGAGCGTCTTGAGACCCAGAAAGTCGAATTTCACCAGACCGGCCTGTTCCACCCATTTCATGTTGAACTGGGTCGCGGGCATGTCCGAGCGCGGGTCCTGATAGAGTGGCACCAGCGCGTCCAATGGCCGGTCGCCGATCACCACACCGGCGGCGTGGGTCGAGGCGTTGCGCAACAGCCCCTCGACCTGCTGGCCGTAATTGAGCAGGCGCTCCACCACCTCTTCGTTGCGGGCCTCTTCGCGCAGCCGCGGTTCGTCTTTCAGCGCCTTTTCGATCGAAACGGGCTTGACGCCTTCGACCGGGATCATCTTGGACAGCCGGTCCACCTGGCCATAAGGCATCTGCAGCACCCGCCCGATGTCGCGCACGGCGGCCTTGGACAGCAACGCACCAAAGGTGATGATCTGGCCCACCTTGTCGCGCCCGTATTTGCCCTGCACGTAGCGGATTACCTCTTCGCGGCGGTCCATGCAGAAGTCGATGTCGAAGTCCGGCATGCTGACCCGCTCGGGGTTCAGGAAGCGTTCGAACAGGAGCGAATAGCGCAGCGGATCGAGGTCGGTGATGGTCAGCGCATAGGCCACCAGCGAACCCGCGCCCGAGCCCCGGCCGGGGCCGACGGGAATGTCATGATCCTTGGCCCATTTGATGAAATCGGCAACGATCAGGAAATAACCGGGAAAGCCCATGCCCTCGATGATGCCCAGTTCGAAATCCAGCCGTTCCTGATATTCCTCGGGCGTAACAGCATGGGGAATGACCGCGAGGCGCTGTTGCAGGCCCTCGTTGGCCTGACGCCGCAGTTCCTGCACCTCGTCATCTGCGAATTTGGGCAGAATCGGGTCGCGGCGATAGGCCATGAAGGCGCAGCGTTTCGCGATTTCGACGGTGTTCTCGACCGCCTCGGGCAAATCGGCAAACAGGGTGATCATTTCCTGTTGCGATTTGAAATAGTGCTGCGCGGTCAGGCGGCGGCGGCCTTCCTGCTGGTCGACATAGGCCCCCTCGGCGATACAGATCAGCGCGTCATGCGCCTCGTACATGTCGGGGGTCGGAAAAAAGACGTCGTTGGTGGCAACCAGCGGCAGGTTTCTGGAATAGGCCATTTCGACATGGCCGCGTTCGGTCAGGCGTTCCGCCTCGGGCTGTCCGTCTTCGCCCGGATGGCGTTGCAGCTCGACATAGAGCCGGTCGGGGTACATCGCGGCCAGCCTGTCCACCAGCGCCTCGGCGGCCGGGCGCTGGCCCTGTTGCAACAGCCGCCCAACCGGGCCGCCCGGCCCGCCGGTCAGGCAGATCAGCCCGTCCGCGTGGCGTTCCAGCTCATCCAGAGTGACCTGCGGCAGTTGCCCGCCGTTGTCCACATAAAGGCAGGAGCTGAGCTTCATCAGGTTTTCATACCCGGCCTCTGACTGGGCCAGCAGCACCACTGGCGCGGGGGATTTCGGCTTTTCGCCCGGCTGCGCCTGCACATAGGTCAGATCCACCTGACAGCCGATGATCGGCTGAATGCCCGCGCCGCTGGCGGCGACGGAGAACTCCAGCGCCGAAAACATGCTGTTGGTATCGGTCACCGCGACGGCGGGCATGTCCATCTTTTCGCACAGGCCGGGCAGCTTTTTCAGCCGCATTGCCCCTTCCAGAAGGGAATATTCGGTGTGAACGCGAAGATGGATGAATCGGGGGGTGCTGCTCATGGCGTCACGATAGGCGATCATGGTCACGGCTTCCATCACTCAAGTCGCGCCTGAGCTTCAAAATGCAAATTGCAGTTTCCTGCGCGCAGGAATAACGATTCGGAGATTTGGCTCTTTTCCAGCGAGTCGCGGTGGACCTGTTCCTGACTTTCGCATTTGTGGGCTTTTTTGCACAGCTTGCCGACAGCGCTCTGGGCATGGGTTTCGGTATCATCTCATCATCGGTTCTGCTGGCGCAGGGCGTGCCGCCGCCGCTGGTTTCGGCGAGCGTGAACGCAGCCAAGATTCCGACAGGTGTCGCGTCGGGCGTGTCGCACACGCTGAACGGAAACATCGATCGCAAACTGGTTGTCCGGCTGGCTGTGGCCGGCATTCTGGGTGGCATTGTCGGGGCGCTGATCCTGGGCGAGTTGAAACGGCCGGTGCTGACGATCTTCATCTCGTCATACCTATTGCTGATTGGCAGTCTGATCCTGTGGCGGGGCCTTTCGGGCCGGTCGCCAGGATTTCTGGCGTCAGGGCGGGTCACGGCAGTCGGAGCGACCGGCGGGCTGATCGAAGGAATTGGCGGCAGCTGGGGACCGGTCGTGACAAGCGCGCTGATCGGTTCGGGGCATGAACCTCGGCGGGCCATCGGATCGTCTGCGGTGGCCGAGCTGGCGGTCAGCATCACCGTATTTGCGGTTCTGATGACCACGTTCAAGCTGGGCCAATGGGGCGGAGGGCGCGACCTGCAAGACGTGCTTTTCCCGGTTGCCGGGCTGGTGGCCGGGGGCGTTCCTGCCGCTTTGGTCGGTGGACGCCTGGCAGCCGTGGCGCCCAAACGCCCGCTGACGATTGCGGTGGGGGTTTTGGCAATCTGCATCGGCGTGCAGCGCCTGTTTTCGCTGATTTGACTCGGGCGCAGACAATCGGCTGACTACCACCCGATGCCCAAAAAACGAAACCTGATTATTCGGAAAATCCAGAAGGTGTTTCGAGGCCGAGCAGGGCATGTTGCAGGAATTTCTTCTACATTCATTGACTTATGTCAAAAATCGGCAGGACAAAATGACGCTGGCCCTGTGCGCCGCCTGTCCCGACGATTGGTTTTTCTTGCCAGATCGCACCTGCTGTTTCTAACCTGAGACAAGACGATAAGCCCGCACCTCTTTCTACGTCGCATCGAAGGAGGGCAACTGGGGCCAACGGGGTAAGGCGACGGGTTTCACTCATGAAGATCACGTTTCTTCTGAACGGAGAGACTGTGGAGTTGGCGGATATTTCGCCAACCGCAACTCTGCTGGACTGGCTGCGCGAGGAACGCGGGCTGACCGGCACCAAGGAGGGCTGCAACGAAGGCGATTGCGGCGCCTGCACCGTCATGGTCACGGACGAGGATGGCGCCAAGGCGCTGAACTCGTGCATCCTGTTTCTGCCGCAGCTGCACGGCAAGGCGGTGCGCACGGTCGAGGGGGCCTGCGGCCCGGATGGCCAGATGCACCCGGCGCAGGCGGCCATGGTCGAGCATCACGGCTCGCAATGCGGGTTCTGCACGCCCGGCTTCGTGATGTCGATGGTCGCCAGCCACGCCGAGGGCGCCACCGATCACGACACCCAGCTGGCCGGAAACCTGTGCCGCTGCACCGGCTATGCCCCGATCATCCGCGCCGCGGAAGCGATCGAGGCCCAGCCGGTGCCGGTCTGGGTCAAGGACAAACCGGTTGCGACCAAGGCCACCTCGCCGATGATGCCCCGGTCATCGGACGAACTGGCCGAGGTCTATGCCGCCAACCCTGACGCGGTTCTGGTCGCAGGCGCGACCGATGTGGGCCTGTGGGTGACCAAGCAGTTGCGCGATCTGGACCCGGTGATCTTTCTGGCGGGCTGCGACGACCTGAAACGAATCGAGATCACCGATACGCAGGTGCGTTTTGGCGCGATGGTGGACATGAACCGGATGGGCGCGGCGATTGCCGGGCTGCATCCGTCTTATGCCGAGATGATCCGCCGCTATGCCAGCGTGCAGGTGCGCCATGCCGCCACCGTGGGCGGCAATATCGCCAATGGCTCGCCCATCGGTGACAACCCACCGGCGCTGATCGCGCTGGGGGCCACGCTGCATCTGCGCAAGGGCGATACCCGCCGCGACCTGCCGCTGGAAGAGTTCTTTATCGACTATGGCAAGCAGGACCGGGCCAAAGGCGAGTTTGTCGAGGCCGTCAGTTTTGCCCGTCAGGCGGACCGGCTGAAATGCTACAAGCTGAGCAAGCGGTTCGATCAGGATATCTCGGCCGTGTGCGGCTGTTTCAACATCACCGTCTCGGACGGCGTGGTAACCGGCGCGCGCATCGCCTTTGGCGGCATGGCGGGCATCCCGAAACGCGCCAGCGCCGTCGAGGCGGCACTGACCGGCAAGCCGTGGACGGAAACGACCGTCAGGGACGCCCTGCCCGCCTTTGACGACGATTTCACACCGCTTACGGACATGCGCGCCTCGGCCGAATACCGGCTGGAAACCGCGCGCGCGATGCTGGAGCGCTATTTCGCCGAGGATCAGGGCGAAGTGACCAACGTATTGGAGGTGACGGCATGAGCGTGACCAAACCGCTTCCCCATGACGCGGCGCCCCTGCATGTGGCGGGCACCGCGCGGTATGTCGATGACATCCCGACGCCCAAAGGCACGCTGCATCTGGCCTTTGGCCAAAGCCCGATTGCCAAGGGCAGCATCACGTCGATGGACCTGTCGGCGGTGCGTGCGGCCACAGGCGTCGTTCTGGTGATGACGGCGGATGACCTGCCCTTTGCCAACGATGTCTCGCCCTCGATCCATGACGAGCCGCTGCTGTCGGACGGCAGCGTGAACTATGTCGGCCAGCCGGTGTTTCTGGTGGTGGCCACCAGCCATCTGGCGGCACGCAAGGCGGTGCGGCTGGGCAAGGTCGAATATGCCGAGGACACCCCGATTCTGACCGTCGAAGAGGCACTGGCCGCCGACAGCCGCTTCGAAGAAGGGCCGCGCATCTATGCCAAGGGCGATGCCGAGGCCGCCATCGCCACCGCGGCCCATGTCATCGAAGACACGTTCGAGATGGGCGGACAGGAGCATTTCTATCTGGAAGGTCAGGCCGCGCTGGCGGTGCCGAACGAGGGCGGTGACATGCTGGTGCACAGTTCGACCCAGCACCCGACCGAGATTCAGCACAAGGTGGCCGAGGCCCTGGGCGTGCCGATGCATGGCGTGCGCGTCGAGACCCGCCGCATGGGCGGCGGTTTCGGCGGCAAGGAAAGCCAGGGCAACGCGCTGGCCGTGGCCTGCGCCATCGCGGCGCGCGCCACCGGCCGCGCCTGCAAGATGCGCTATGACCGTGATGACGACATGGTCATCACCGGCAAGCGCCACGCCTTTCGCATTTCGTATCGGGCGGGCTTTGACGCAGAAGGTCACATACAGGGGGTCTCGTTCCTGCAATACGCGATCTGTGGCTGGGCGCAGGACCTGTCGCTGCCGGTTGCCGACCGGGCGATGCTGCATTCGGACAATGCCTATCTGCTGCCGAATGCGCGGATCGAAAGCCACCGGCTGAAGACCAACACCCAGTCCGCCACCGCCTATCGCGGGTTTGGCGGGCCACAGGGAATGGTCGCGATCGAGCGGGTGATGGACCACGCCGCACACGCGCTGGGGATCGACCCGGTCGAGCTGCGGCGGCGGAATTACTATGCCGCGCCGTCGCAGGGGGGCGCTGGCTCCCGGAGCATTTCGGAAAAGATGAAGAACACCACGCCATACGGGATGGAGGTCGAGGATTTCGAGCTGCATGAAATGACCGAGGCGCTGCTGGTCTCGTCGGATTATGCCGCGCGCAAGGCGGCGGTGGAGAAATGGAACGCCGAGAACCGGGTGGTCAAGAAAGGCATCGCCTTTTCGCCGGTGAAATTCGGGATTTCGTTCACGCTGACGCACCTGAATCAGGCCGGCGCGCTGGTGCATGTCTATCAGGACGGCTCGGTGCATCTGAACCATGGCGGCACCGAGATGGGACAGGGCCTGTTCCAGAAGGTGGCGCAGGTGGCGGCCAGCCGGTTCGGCATTCCGCTGGAGGCGATCAAGATCACCGCGACCGACACCGCCAAGGTGCCGAATACTTCGGCCACGGCGGCCTCGTCGGGCAGCGACCTGAATGGCATGGCGGTCAAGGCGGCCTGTGACACGATCCGCGACCGGATGGCCGATTTCCTGGCCGAGCGGCATCAGGCCGATCCGCAATCGGTGCGCTTTGGCGATGGCCATGTCGAGGTGGGCGAGGCCCGCTATACCTTTGCCGAGGCGGCGGCGCTGGCCTATCAGGGCCGGATCAGCCTGTCGGCGACCGGGTTCTACAAGACCCCCAAGATCGAATGGGACCGGATCAAGGGCCATGGGCGGCCATTCTATTACTTCGCCTATGGCGCGGCCATTACCGAAGTGGCGGTGGACACGCTGACCGGTGAAAACCGCATTCTGCGCACCGATATCCTGCATGATGCAGGCGCCTCGCTGAACCCGGCGCTGGACAAGGGACAGGTCGAGGGCGGTTACGTGCAGGGCGCGGGCTGGCTGACCACCGAAGAACTGGTCTGGGACGGCAAGGGGCGGCTGACCACGCATGCGCCCTCGACCTACAAGATCCCGGCCTGTTCGGACCGGCCCGACATTTTCAACGTGTCGCTTTGGGACGGACAAAACCGCGAGGACACGATCTATCGCTCGAAAGCGGTGGGCGAACCGCCCTTCATGCTGGGCATCTCGGCCTGGCTGGCGCTGTCGAACGCGGTGGCGGCCTGTGGCAAGGCTTACCCGGCGCTGGACGCGCCCGCCACGGCGGAAGAGATCTGGCGCGGCATCAGGAGGGTACGCGATGGGATTTGATCGGGAGGCTTTGAGGGAGGCGGTCAAGATCCACGGGCGCGTGGTGCGGGTGGTCATTGCCGCCATCCGGGGATCATCGCCCCGCGAGGTGGGGGCCGCGATGCTGGTCTGGGACGGTGGCCAGTCGGGCACCATCGGCGGCGGAACGCTGGAGTTTCAGGCGGCCGAAGCGGCGCGCGGGCAGCAAAGCCCCGCAAGGCTGAGCCAGCATGCGCTGGGCCCCGACCTCGGGCAATGCTGCGGCGGTGCGGTCACCCTGCTGAGCGAGGTTTATGACCTGACGGCGGTGGACCGGCTGGAGGAGACGGTGATCGCGCGAACGCCCGGTGGCAGCGCCATGCCGCTGGCGGTCAAGCGCGTGCTGGCAAAGGCACGCGGTCAGGGCCTTCGGCCCGAACCGCAACTGGTCGACGGCTGGATGATCGAGCCGGTGCACCAGCGCGCGCGCAAGCTGTGGATCTGGGGTGCGGGCCATGTGGGCCGGGCGCTGGTCGACGTATTGTCGCCACTGCCCGATCTGGCAATCACCTGGGTCGATACCGGGCCGGAGCGGTTTCCCGAAGCGATCCCCGCAGGGGTGACGGCGGTACCAGTGGCCAAGCCGGCGGAGCTGGTGCGCCATGCACCGCGCGACGCCGAGCATCTGGTGTTGACTTATTCGCACAATCTGGACCTGGAGCTGTGCAACCGTTTGCTTTTGCACGATTTCCGCTTTGCCGGGCTGATTGGTTCGGCTACCAAGTGGGCGCGGTTCAGATCGCGGCTTGCCGCGCTGGGCCATGCGCCCGAGCGGATCGGCCGGATCACCTGCCCGATTGGCGATCCCGCCTTGGGCAAACATCCGCAGATGATCGCGGTGGGTGTGGCGGCACGAATGCTGCGCCCCGCAATGCAGAACGACTTGAAGAAGGATCTGAGCGCGTGACCACACCACTTTTGAGATTGCAGGGGCTGACCAAGGCCTATCCCGGCGTCGTGGCCAACGACAACGTCTCGTTCGATATCGGCGAGGGCGAGGTGCACGCGCTGCTGGGGGAAAACGGCGCGGGGAAATCCACGCTGGTGAAAATGATCTATGGGCTGGTGAAGCCCGACAGCGGCACCATGCTGTTGCGCGGGCAGACCTATGCCCCGCCCGAACCGCGCGCGGCGCGCGCCGACGGGATCGCGATGGTATTCCAGCATTTCTCGCTGTTCGATGCGCTGAATGTGGCGGAAAACATCGCGCTGGGGATGGAGAACCCGCCGCAGATGAGCGATCTGGCCTCGCGTATCCGCGAGGTGTCGGAAACCTATGGCCTGCCGCTGGACCCGTACCGGACGGTTGGTGACTTGTCGGCGGGCGAACGCCAGCGGGTCGAGATCATCCGGTGCCTGTTGCAGGACCCCAAGCTGCTGATCATGGACGAACCCACGTCGGTGCTGACACCGCAGGAGGTCGACATCCTGTTCGAGACGCTGCAAAAGCTGCGCTCGGAGGGCACCTCGATCCTCTATATCTCGCACAAGCTGGAAGAGATCCGCACGCTGTGTGACCACGCCACCATTCTGCGGCTGGGCAAGAATGTGGGCGAATGCGTGCCAAAGGATACCTCGGCCCGCGACATGGCGGAAATGATGGTCGGCACGGCCCTGCAGACGCCGGAACGGTCCGGGCGCGAGTTCGGCGAGGTGGCGCTGGATATCAGCGGGCTGAGCGTGCCCTCGCCCACCGAATTCGGAACCGCACTGAAAAACCTGCACATGACGGTGCACAAGGGCGAGGTTCTGGGTATCGGCGGGGTTGCCGGCAACGGGCAGGACGAATTGCTTGCCGTTCTGTCGGGCGAAATCCTGACGGCCGCCGATGCGGTGAAAATGGCCGGTCAGCCGATCGGCAGGCTGGGGCCGACCGCAAGGCGCAAGCTGGGTCTGCTGACGGCGCCTGAAGAGCGTCTTGGCCATGCGGCGGCGCCCAACATGAGCCTGACAGAGAATGCCCTGCTCACCGGATCGGTGCGCGAAGGGCTGGAAAGCAACGGTTTTCTGAAATGGGCGGAAACCCAGAGCTTTGCCGAGAAGATCATCAAGGAGTTCGACGTGCGCACTCCGGGGCCTGACAATGCGGCCCGGTCGCTGTCGGGCGGCAACCTGCAGAAATTCGTGATTGGCCGCGAAGTGCTGCAAAACCCCGAGGTGCTGGTGGTCAACCAGCCGACCTGGGGCGTCGATGCCGCCGCCGCGGCGGCGATCCGGCAGGCGATCCTGGATCTGGCGGCCAAGGGGGCCGCGGTGGTCTGCATCAGTCAGGACCTGGATGAGCTGATGGAAATATCGGACAGCTTTGCCGCCCTGAACGAGGGCCGCCTGAGCGCGCCGCGCACCACCGCGGGCCTGACGGTGGACGAAATCGGCCTGATGATGGGCGGCGCCCATGGCATGGAGGTGGCCCATGTCTGAGAGATTCAGCCGCCGCTGGCGGGCGTATTTTCAAAAAGATGAAATCAATGGGGGGATGAGCAGATGATCGTGCTGGAGAAAC
Source organism: Ruegeria sp. BHSB058 (assembly GCF_059613285.1). Taxonomy (NCBI): domain Bacteria; kingdom Pseudomonadati; phylum Pseudomonadota; class Alphaproteobacteria; order Rhodobacterales; family Roseobacteraceae; genus Ruegeria; species Ruegeria sp. BHSB058. Next base: position 12,076 of record NZ_JBXWSF010000082.1, read on the forward strand.
GGCCGCAGCCGTCACAGGCCTGGTCGATGGCGACGCCGCTGGTTGCGGTGCTGGCGACAATGGTGTTCGGCGGGCTGCTGTTCGCCGCGTTGGGCAAAAACCCGGTCGAGGCGATCAAGACCATTTTTTGGGATCCGCTGTTTGGCGAGTTCGCGTTCTTCTATCGCCCGCAACTGCTGGTGAAGGGTGCGCCGCTGGTGCTGATCGCCATCGGCCTTTCGCTGGGATTTCGCGCCGGCATCTGGAACATCGGGGCCGAAGGCCAATACATCATGGGCGCCATTTTCGGCGCCGGTGCGGGGCTGGCCTTTTACCCGATGGAGGCCTTTTACATCTTTCCGATCATGGTGATCGCCGGCGCATTCGGCGGCTGGCTCTGGGCGATGATCCCGGCCTTTCTGAAGGTGCGTTTCGGCACCAACGAGATCCTCGTCTCGCTGATGCTGGTCTATGTGGCCGAACAGATGCTGGCCTCGGTCTCGCTGGGGCTGTTGAAGAACCCCGAAGGGTTCGGCTTTCCCGGCTCGCGCAACCTGCAATCCTATGCCAGCGCGCATAACGCCGAGATCTTTGCCGGATCGGGCATGCACTGGGGTGTGGTCGCGGCCTTTGTCGCGGTGATCTTTGCCTATGTGCTGCTGAACCGTCACATGACCGGGTTCCACATCCGGCTGACCGGCGAAGCGCCGCGCGCCGCGAAATTCGCAGGTGTCAACCCGGCGCGGCTGATCCTGTTCTGCCTTGGAATGTCGGGGGCGCTGGCTGGGCTTGCCGGACTGTTCGAGGTGGCCGGCCCATCGGGGCAGATCTCGATCGACTTCAACGTCGGCTATGGCTTTACCGCGATCATCGTGGCCTTTCTGGGCCGCCTGCATCCGGTGGGCATCCTGCTGGCTGGGGGCCTGATGGCGCTGACCTATATCGGCGGCGAGATCGCCCAGGGCAGCCTGGGCCTGCCAGCCGCCGCGATCCAGGTGTTCCAGGGGATGCTGTTGTTCTTCCTGCTGGCGCTTGATCTTCTGACCAACTACCGCGTTCGCGCGGCCCGCAAAGAGGTGGCCTGATCCATGGACCTGTCTGCAATCAATCCCGTCCTGCTGGTGGCCTCGCTGATGGTCGCCGCCACCCCGCTGCTGCTGGCCGCCATTGGCGAACTGGTGGTGGAAAAAGCGGGGGTTCTGAACCTTGGCGTCGAAGGCATGATGATCGTCGGCGCGATCTGCGGCTTTGCCATCTCGGTCGAAACCGGCTCGCCCTGGCTGGGCTTTGTCGCGGCGGCCATCGGCGGCGCGATCCTGTCGCTGCTGTTCGTGATCCTGACCCAGATCGCGCTGGCCAACCAGGTGGCCAGCGGTCTGGCGCTGACCCTGTTCGGTCTGGGCCTGAGCGCGCTTATGGGGCAATCCTATGTCGGCATCAAACCGCCGCAGATGGGGCGGCTGGACATTCCCGTCCTCAGCGATCTGCCGGTCGTGGGCCCGATTCTGTTCAGCCACGACCTTATCCTCTATCTCGGCATCGCGTTGATCGCGGCGGTCTGGTACGTGCTGAAATACACCCGCGTCGGCCTGATCCTGCGCGCGGTGGGCGAAAACCACGATGCCGCCCATGCGCTGGGTTACAAGGTGATCAAGATCCGCATTCTGGCAATCATGTTCGGCGGCGCCTGCGCAGGGCTTGGCGGGGCCTATATCAGCCTCATTCGCGTGCCGCAGTGGACCGAGGGCATGACGGCGGGCGTCGGCTGGATCGCGCTGGCGCTGGTGGTCTTTGCCAGCTGGAAACCGTGGCGCGTGCTGCTGGGGGCCTATCTGTTTGGCGGCGTGACCGTGGTGCAGCTGAACCTGCAGGCGGCGGGCGTTGCCATCCCGGTCGAGTATCTGGCAATGTCGCCCTATCTCATCACGATCCTTGTGCTTGTGATCCTTTCGGCCGACAAGAGCAGCGCGCCTGCCTCGCTTGGCCGGTCCTTCCACGCCACTCATTAAGAGTGGCCAACTGAACCAACTTGGGGAGTAACCACATGAAAATCACTTCACTTCTGGCAACAGCCGCAGTGGCGATCGGTCTGGCGACCGGCGCCGTTGCGCAGGACAAGACCAAGGTCGGTTTCGTCTATGTCGGCCCGGTGGGCGACGGCGGCTGGACCTATGAGCACGACAAGGGCCGCCAGGCCGTCGAAGCCGAGTTCGGCGACAAGGTCGAAACGGTATTTGTCGAATCGGTACCCGAAGGCCCGGACGCCGAGCGGGTGATGACCCAGATGGCACTGGAAGGGGCCGACCTGATCTTCACCACCTCGTTCGGCTACATGGACCCGACAATCAACGTGGCCAAGAAATTCCCGAACGTGAAATTCGAACACGCCACCGGGTACAAGACCGCGCCGAACGTGTCGGTCTATTCCGCCCGCTTCTATGAAGGCCGCGCGGTGCAGGGCCATATTGCGGGCAACATGACGCAATCGAACATCGTCGGCTATATCGGCTCCTACCCGATCCCCGAAGTGATCCGGGGCATCAACTCGGCCTATATCCACGCCAAGAAGGTGAACCCGGATGTCGAGTTCAAGATCGTCTGGGCCTATACCTGGTTCGACCCGGCGAAAGAGGCCGACGCCGCCAAGGTGCTGATCGAACAGGGCGCCGACGTGATCCTGCAGCACACCGATTCGACCGCACCGCAGGCCGCAGCGCAGGCCGCGGGCAACGTGATCACCTTTGGCCAGGCCTCGGACATGAGCGAATACGCTCCCAAACCGCGTGTCTCCTCGATCATCGACAACTGGGCGCCCTACTATATCGCGCGCACCAAGGCGGTGATGGACGGCAGCTGGGAAACCGTGAACACCTGGGACGGCATCGGCGCAGGCATGGTTGGCATCGGTGAGATCACGGACGCGGTTCCGGCCGAAGTCAAGGCCTCGGCGCTGGCGCTGAAGGACTCGATCGCCGACGGCTCCTACCACCCGTTCACCGGCCCGCTGAAGAAGCAGGACGGCTCCGACTGGCTGGCCGAGGGCGAGACCGCCGATGACGGCACGCTGGCCGGCATGAACTTCTATGTCGAAGGCATCGAAGGCGACATTCCGCAGTAACGTTCCAAGCGACCGCAAAACCAAGGCCCGCCGATACCCGGCGGGCCTTTTTCAATGCCCGCTCAGCACCAGCGTCTTGACGGGCAGAAGCAGCACCTGGATACGCAGAAGGATCGCGTGGACCAGACCCACCGTGTCGACCACATGCAGGTATGCCCAGCGCCCGGTGCTCAGATCCTCGTGGTGCAGGATGTCGTGGTTGTTGGTATAGGCGTTGGCCATGCAGGTCGAACCTGCGGGTATGCCGTCGGCCTGGCCCTCATAGATCGGCTCCATGAATACGGTCACGGTTCCCGGGCGCGGATAATCCTGCGGATCGACCAGTTGATCGCTTGGCCGCAGCTGGCCCGACGGCACCACATCCTGAATCCCGACAATGACCATCGGAATGACCGTGAAGGGTTTTGCCAGACAGGCCATTTCCGCATACATGCCCGGCTTGATCACGCTGGCGCTGATCTGCGGGAACCCGGCGACATAGCGGTGGCGGTCGATGAATTCCCTGGGCACCAGAATTCCGGCGGGGCGCAGGATCGGATTGATGTAATCGCCCACTTGCAGCGTGAACTGTTCGATCGTCCCCGAGACGCCCGCATAGACGGATGTCTTGGCAAGCTCGGCCTCTGCCTGTTCCAGCGCGGCATTTGCGCTGGCCAGCTGCGCCGGGATCAGCACGCGAATGTTTTCCTCGACCGCCTGTTGCTGCGCCCGGGCCGCAGAAAGTTCACCCTCGCGGATATCCACCAGATTGGTGAAACGCTCGACCTCTTTTTCCCGCGCAGCGCTCGATCCGCGATCCAGCAGTTCCTGCTCGCGTGCCAGATCGTCATTGGCCTGCTGCAACGATGCCTCGGCCCGCGCGACCGAGCCCATGGCGGCGGCAAGATCGGCCTGCGCCACTACCTTGGAGGCCTCGACCTCTTCGACCTTGCGCCCGGCCGTTTCAACCGCTGCCTGCTGGCTGGCATCGTCCAGCCGGAACAGCAGCGTGCCTGCCTCGACGAACTGGTTGTTCTCGACATGCACCTCGGACACACGCCCGCCGGTTTCGGGCAGGATCGTCACCGTGCGAAAGAAAGACTGCACGGAGGTGGCCGACGGATGATAGAAAAACACCAGCGTGATCAGGGAAATGGTCAGAACCGCACAGAGCGTTATGCCATGCCGCAACTCGTACCACATCGAGAAGAAGGTGATCTCATGCCCCCAGCGCTTGCCCTGGCGATAGCGGCGATAGAGATAATCGGGCAGGATGGTGACAAGCGAACAGATCAGAAGCTCAAACATCGCGCTGACCCTCCTCTGCCTCGGGCTGCGGCTCCGCCTGTTCCGGCGCGGCCGCGGCCCCGCCCGGTATCCGGTTGAGGATGCCGCTGAGCGATGACGCCATCGACTGCAACGGGGTCAGGAAATCGGGCATCCGGAATGCCGCGATCAACAGCGCCGCGACCCAGAAGATGTTGTTATGCGTGAACAGTGCGATCAGGGCGAGGATGCCGATGACCTGGAATTGCGTGTGATTGCCGTGATGCGCCATCCGCTCGGGCAGAGAGTGCAGCGTGAAATACATCGCCCCGATGAACACGATCAGTCCGATGGTCACGACGGCGACGCCGATGAAAAGCGGATCGCTGCCATCGGGACCGGGCATGTAACCTGGTATATGTGCGGTTGCGATCGGGTGCAGTGCTTGACTGTCCACGTCCTCTCCCCCTGAGATGTTCTTTTACGCACTATGGGACGTCGCATGGACCAAAGGCAAGTTATCGCGAAAAATCTTAGCTCTTTCCCACCCAGCACCGGCATGCAATGGTCCGGCCATGACCACCAGACTGACCACCCCCGACGGAACCCCGATCAGCCGGTTCGCCTTTGGCACGATGCAATTTGGCGGGCGCGCGGACGCCGCCGAAAGCCGCAGGATGTATGAGGCCAGCCGCGCCGCGGGCATCACCCATTTCGACACTGCCTTTGTCTATACCGACGGTCAGGCCGAGACGCTTCTGGGTGAGATGATCATGCAGGATCGCGACAGGCTGATGATCGCGACCAAGGTGGGCTATGACAGTGCAAAGCCCGACAATATCCGGGCGCAGTTCGACACCTGCCGCAGGCGGCTGAACCTCGACATGGTGGATGCGCTGTACCTGCACCGCTTCGATCCCGGCACCGATCTGGCCGAGACACTGGCCTGTTTTGCCGAGTTCAAACGAAAAGGGCAGATCCGCTATATCGGCCTGTCCAACTTTGCCGCATGGCAGGTGATGAAGGCCGCGGGCGTCGCCGCCGGGTTCGATCTGCGTATCGACCTGTTGCAGCCGATGTACAATCTGGTCAAACGCCAGGCCGAGGTCGAGATCCTGCCCGCCTGCGCCGATCAGGGCATCGCGGTTGCGCCCTATTCCCCACTGGGCGGGGGGTTGTTGACCGGCAAATACGCCAATTCGGGTCAGGGGCGGCTGACCGAAGACAAGGGGTATGCCGTGCGGTATGGGCAAAGCTGGATGTACGAAACCGCACGGGCGCTGGCCGATCTGGCGGCAGAGCTGGGAACCCACCCGGCGACCCTTGCGGTAGCGTGGGTCGCGGCCAATCCGGCGGGCCTGCTGCCGATCATCTCGGCGCGCAGCGCGGAACAGCTTGCGCCCTCGCTGGCGGCGATTTCGGATGAAATGTCACCCGAACTTTACACGCGGATCACCGCGCTGAGCCAAACACCGCCGCCCGCCACCGACCGCACGGAGGAACAGGCATGATCGATTTTCTGGTGATCGGCGGCGGAATTGCCGGGCTGAGCGCGGGTGCGCGGCTGTCCGAGCATGGCTCGGTCACCGTGCTGGAGGCCGAGGACGCGCTGGGCTATCACACGTCAGGCCGGTCGGCGGCCCTGTTCGAGCCGAATTATGGCCTGCCGCCGGTGGTCGCCCTGAGCATGGCCAGCACGGAATACCACACCACGGCAAACGGCGGTTACCTGAGCCCGCGCGGTCTGATGCTGATTGGCGGGCACGATCAGAGGACGCAATTCGATGCCGACTGTCTGGATCTCGGGCTGGAGCCGATCGGGCTGGACGACGCCTTTGCGCGCGTGCCCATCCTGAATCCCGATACTGTCGCATTTGCCGCCTATTGCGGCCGGGCGCAGGATATCGACACCGACCGGATGCTGCAGGATTTCGCGCGGCAAATCCGCGCCAAT